>CALHZE010000123.1 GCA_938040915.1 uncultured Bacteroidia bacterium
GTATGGGATTTGACTCCCAACCCAACTTCGGGAGACAAACAACCGGAATAGTTACTAAAACCATCTGACGAATGATACACCGTTTGGTCGGAATGCTCTCGGCACGTAAGGATGTTTGGCAAGGAGTCCTAGGGCGCAGCCTGCTCATCGTGCTGTGTGCTTTTCTTTGTGTGAAGGCATCCGCCCAACCTGCCCCCATCCGAAAAGCAGACGCTTTTTACGAAGCCGGAGGCTTTTATGAGGCGCTTAACCTCTATAAAGAAAATTTGGTGCTCCTCTCCAAAGAGGAATTGCCTGCCTACCTTTTCCGCGTGGGCGAGTGTTATCGTCGGACGGGGAAGCCTCGCCAAGCGGAACTCTGGTATCAGAAGGCAATCTTGCGCGAGTGTGCTGACCCCAAGGCATTGCTCTACTATGCAAACTCGTTACTGTCGGGGGAAAAGTATGACCAAGCCAAGGAAAACTATGACGCTTATCTCGCTTTGCAACCCAATGACAAGTGGGCGCAGATGGGGAAGGAGTCATGCGAGCTCGCTAAGCTGTGGAAAGATTCTCCCTCGGGCTACATCGTTAAGTTGATGCCCGTGCTCTGTTCGAAACAAAACGACTTCTCTGCCGCTTACGCCTCGGCTGATTATCGCACGATCGTCTTGACCAGTTCGCGCGATATTGCTACAGGGCGTAATAAGCACGCCGCTACCGGAGAAAAGTTTACAGATCTCTTTATCTCCTTGAGCAATGGGGAGGGGCGTTAGGGGAAACCCAAGCTCTTGTCTGGGTCGATTAACACCATGGATGAGGAAGGAACGCCAAACTTCTCTCAAGATTTTACCAAAATGTATTTTACCCGCTGCCTTTCGGGCAAAAAGGGTAAGCTGGGGTGTCAAATCTACGAAGCTTCCCTCGCGGGAGAAGGGTGGGATAATCCCTCGCAATTGACTTTGGCGGCAGACTCTATCATTGTGGCGCATCCGGCGATAGCTCCCGACGGGCTGACGCTTTATTTTACAAGTGACCTCCCGGGCGGATTCGGAGGTCTCGATCTTTGGAAAGTAACGCGAAATAGCGAAGGCGACTCGTGGGGCGAACCGATCAACTTGGGGGGCGAGATCAATACCGCAGGCGATGAGGTCTTTCCTTATGTACACGCCGATGGGACGCTCTATTTCTCCTCTAACGGTTGGCCTGGGATGGGAGGGCTCGATATCTTCCGTGTCCAAAAAGACGCTAAGGGCGGGAGTGTCGTAGAGAATATGCGCTACCCAATCAACTCATCAGACGACGATTTCGGGATCACGATTCAGAAAGACCGCGAAGAGGGATTCCTTACCTCACGCCGAGCCGGAGGTCGGGGCGGTGATGATATCTATTGGTTTTACCTTCCGCCGCTTGAGTTTAATCTCCTAGGGGCGGTGACCGACGAAAAAGATAATGCGCCATTAAAGAAGGCGAAAGTGCGCCTTGTGGGGTCTGATGGTAGCATTCAGAATACTGAGACTAACGACGAAGGGAAGTTTAAGTTTATCTTAAAGCCCAATACGGATTACGTAGCCATAACCTCAGATAAGGGGTATCTTAACGGGAAGCTCAAGACTTCGACGAAGGGAAAGTCTGTGAGCGAAGATTTGACAGTAGCCGTCTCGATGAACTCCGTAGCAAAGCCGATCGTGTTGCCTAACATCTTCTATGATTTTAATAATTGGGAGCTGCGTCCCGAGTCTGTCACCTCGTTAGACTTTTTGGTCGAAGTGTTAAACGACAACCCTACAGTAGTCGTCGAGTTGGGGGCTCACACCGATAATCGAGGGTCGCAAGAGTACAATCTAGAGCTCTCGCAAAAGCGAGCACAGGCGGTAGTTAATTACCTTATCGAGCATGGGATTCCGGCTGAGCGATTGCGCGCAAAGGGGTATGCACAGAGCGAGCCGTTTGTCGTAACTCCCAGCGTGCACGAACAGTATGATTACTTGCCCGTGGGGCAGGTGCTTGATGACGCGTTCATCGAGTCGCTACCCACAGACGAACAGAAGGAGGTGGCGTGGCAAAACAATCGTCGCACACAGTTCCGTGTCTTGAGTAACGATTATTTGCCCAAGCCATAGCTTGTCCCCACTAGCGTTTCTGAACTTTTTCGCATCGGGATGTCGCTCTTAAAGGTTGCGTTTCTCCTCTTGGGGTTGGCTGTGTGGAGCTCTGCGCTTAAGGCGCAGAAGTTCTATCAGTGTGAGGAAAACGAAACTCCCGACTTAAAGGTTTGGGCAGCAGAGTCTCCCTCAGGGGCCGACTTCAATGCGTGTTTTGTCTATGATCTTTCAGAGATCAAAGAGATTGGGACGGTCTTTCAAACGGCAACGCGTGAGGAAGCTGACTTTTCCTTGCAGTTCGTAGACGAAAAGAAAGAAGCTGACTTCTCTTTGTGGATTGTCGACACTCCCGAGGAGGCGGGGTGGGTCAACAAAGCAAAGGAGCACCTCTTTGATAAGTATCTTAAAAAGTAAATGGGACACAATCATTCGGAGCGTTATCTACAGCGTGGTGTTTCTTCGACCAAAGACGACGTACATGCGGCCATCGCAGATCTGTCAAAAGGGCTTTTCCCAAACGCTTTTTGCAAGGTGCTACCCGATGTGATGGGAGGCGACCCAGCATACTGTGTCGTAATGCACGCTGATGGGGCGGGTACCAAGTCTAGTTTAGCGTATGCTTATTGGCGAGAAACGGGCGATCTGTCTGTTTGGCGAGGTATTGCGCAAGACGCGATCGTGATGAATTTAGACGACCTGCTATGTGTCGGGATTACTGACAAGATGCTCCTTTCTTCGACCATTGGTCGTAACAAACGCCTCGTGTCGGGAGAGGTCATCCGCGCATTGATCGAGGGAACAGAGGCTTTTTGTGCCAAGATGCGTGGGCTCGGCGTGGATATTCAGCTCACAGGAGGAGAAACGGCGGATGTGGGCGACCTAGTGCGAACGGTGATTGTCGATAGCACCGTCGTGGCGCGCACGCGGCGAGAACGCATTATAGACAATACGCGCATTGCGGCGGGCGACGTGGTTGTCGGGTTAAGTTCC
>CALHZE010000124.1 GCA_938040915.1 uncultured Bacteroidia bacterium
TAGCGAATATGACTATTATTGGTTTGAGAATGCGACGCCCTCGTATCTTGTGCATTACCTGAAGCGGATGTGGATCTTCATCCCAGACCTAGATCAGGACGTAAAGATCGGCGCGCAGGTGGTGCAAGACTTCCGTTACAACGACCATGATGCGATTATCCCGTTGCTTTTCCAGTCGGGTTACCTCACTATCAAGAATACCATTGCTAGGGCTACTATCTTTCAGCTAGGGTATCCGAATGAAGAGGTGCGTTTTGGGTTCTTGCATGAGCTGTTGCCGCTCTATTCTAGCCTTACGCGCAGCAATATCGATATCGTCGTCTTAGAGCTCTATGAACTCTTTGATAAGGGGGATTTGGCGGGGGCTATGAAACACGTTTCCGTGATCCTCGCGGGGATAATCTATGGCAACATTCCGAACGGCGAGGAGGGGCGTCCGTTGCGCGAGCAGTATTACCAGTCGGTGCTTTATGCCGTTTTCCGTCTGCTTGGTGTGCACGCACAAGCGGAGGTGGTGTGTGCTACGGGGCGCATAGATATGCTTGTTATCACCCATCACCACGTTTATATCTTTGAGTTTAAGGTCAACACCCAAGGTTCGGCACAAGACGCTATCGATCAGATTAAGGATCGGGAGTACTACCAAGCGGTTAGTGCCGAGGGGCGCCCCGTTCACCTCGTGGGGGTGAGTTTCGACGAGAAGAGCCGTAATATCGGGGAGTGGAAGGAAGAGGTGCGCTAAGGGCGCGCGACCCGCGGTGGAGGATAGGCGAAAAAGGTGCTCAAAAGCGCCCTTGGAGCACAGGTTAGTAATTTATACACAATTTATATACCTCCGCAACCCCAGTCTCTGCCTAGGGTTGCGGATAGGCGAGGGCGCTGAGGTAGCGCACTGCTTTGTATTAACGTTTTTTTTGAGAACTTGCTTCATATTTTACTTAACTGTGTGGTTATGATGAGGCAAGTGTTCAAAATCGTGATGGCAGCGGTGCTGGTGGTGCTGTTGTGTTTGGGGAGTGTGGCGCGTGGATTCGCCCAAGGGGGCGCAGGACGCCCGTTTATCACCAAGTGGCAAGGGAAGACAGGCGAAGTGCTTAAGCTTCCGATCGTGGGGACGAACTATAAGCTCGTGATCAAGAACGAGGCAGGCGAGGTGGTGAAAACCGAAGAGAAGGTGACTGTAACGGGAGAAGATGATTCATTCTACCACGCCTTTACCCCGACTGCAGACGGAGTGTATACCGTAGAGGCTGGACCTGAGGGGGTGAAGTATATGCGGATGAAAGCAAAATGGAAAGAAGAAGAGAGAAAGTATATTCGTCTCACCAGTAACGATCAATTGCTCGAGGTGGTGCAGTTCGGAACGGTAGCGTGGGAGTCGATGAAGCAAATGTTCTACCATGGTTATCGGATGACTTTTGCTGCAAACATCGATACCCC
>CALHZE010000125.1 GCA_938040915.1 uncultured Bacteroidia bacterium
GCGGGGGCGGCAATTTAGATACTATCGCAATAAGCTCTTGCAGTTTGGCAAGGAGGTCGAGTGGCGACCGCTGGGGGAGGTGGCGGAGCTCAAGAGGGGGCGTGTTATATCTAAAAAATACATAGAGGAGAATACTGGACAATACCCCGTTTACAGTTCTCAAACACTGAACAATGGAGAAATTGGGAGGATAAACACTTTTGACTTCGATTGTGAAACCGTGACTTGGACAACAGATGGTGTTTATGCGGGAACGGTCTTTTATCGAAAAGGGAAGTTCTCTATAACAAACGTTTGTGGTATGATTACCATCTTAGACACTCAGCGCCTAAACTATCAATTCCTTTCCTTTTGGCTTTCTATTGAAGCGCGAAAGCATGTAAACCCGAGTATGGGGAATGCCAAAGTCATGAATCACCAGATGGCTAAAATCCTCATCCCCCTCCCGCCCCTCGCCGTGCAGGAGCAGATTGTGGCGGTGCTCGACAAGTTCTATACCCTCGTGCACTCGCTTAGTGAGGGGTTGCCGGCAGAGATCGCCCTGCGCCAGCAGCAATACAAATACTACCGCCGACGGTTGTTAGATTTTCCGAAGCCGAGGCGGTAGGGATAATCAGGTGGTACGTCCCGTGCGGATTAGCACACCGCCGTCAAGACCCCCTCAATGAGCGCGTGCATCGCCCCCGCATAGTCTACCGAGGCATTGCCATGCGAACGGTTGTTAATCGCCGTGCATAACGTAATCGACTCGTGACCCAACATCGCAGCAAGACCATTAAGCGCACCCGACTCCATCTCCATATTCAACGTACGAAGCCCTTTATAGACGAATTTCCGTGCTTCGGGTATTAAGTCTCGGAAGTAGGAGGAAAGGCGCAACGTGCGCCCTTGTGGAGCGTAAAAACCGGGCATGGAGAAGGTGAGCCCTAACTCGCCTAAGTGCTTTAGCCGATCGATAAGCCCTGCCGAAGAGGCTACGCAGTAGGGGCGCGGAAGATGAGGCCAACGTGCTGCGTCGATGTGTGCGGCATAGCGTTGTGCACAGTCGCTATCAACGACCTCGGGGAGATGGGCGTAGAAATATCCCAAATCGTCAAAGGCAAGCGATAGCGCTGTAATGAGTGTGCTCCCCGTGGCGATGTCAGGTTGTAGAGCCCCCGAAGTGCCGAGGCGTATCAGGCGTAACGAGCGTGTCGAGAAGTTCGGGCGGCGCAGACGAAGGTCTATGTTGGCAAGGATGTCTAACTCATTGATCACGATGTCGATACACCCAGCCCCAATCCCCGTGGAAAGCACTGTAATGGGCGTATCACCCCGCCACCCCCGAAGGGAACGGAATTCGCGATTGTCTGCCAAGGGCTCTACGCGAGTGAGATGTTCGCCGACAAGGGCTACGCGTGCCGGATCGCCCACCAAGAGCACCGTGTCGGTCAGCTGTTCGGGGTGAAGACGCAAGTGGTAAATCGAACCATCGGGGGCGAGCATCAGCTCTGCGTCAGAGAATTTGTATAACATGGGCAGGTTGTGTAAGCGTTTTATGCGTTTGTGGTGTCGTCTTTCCACCCGAGGTAGCGGGCTATGGTGTGGTGTAGCTCCTCGGCATTAAAGGGTTTGAAGAGGTAACCCTCCATCCCGACCTCGGCGATTCGCTCCTTTATGCCAGGCTCGGTTGAGGCGGTAAGGGCGATGATGGGGGTTTGTGATTTGGCGTCGCCGCGCGCGCGAATACGCCGCGTGACCTCGAAGCCGTCCATTTCGGGCATCCGCAAGTCCATCAATATTAACCCAAAAGCTTGTTCCTCTAGGGCGTTAAGCGCCTCAACCCCTGACTGGGCAACGACCGCCTCATAGCCCCACCGCTTGAGGAACTTTTGCACGACCATGACGTTGATCATGTTGTCGTCGACTAGGAGGAGGGGCTGGGCGCTGTAAGGCGCATACTGGGTGGGTTGTGGCGACTCAGAAGGGGTGGAGGAGGAGGAAAGGGGTGTCGCAGAGGGGGGGATGAGGGGGATCTCTATGGTGACCGTCGTGCCTTGCCCGAGGGTACTTTTTAGCCCAATGGTACCCTCGTGGAGCGTCACGATTTGCTTAGAAATGTAGAGCCCCAGCCCACTCCCCATGGTGGTGTTACCTTCGGTGCGTTCGTAGGGGGCGAAGAGTCGTTTCTGCTCGTCGGGGGCAATACCCGTGCCGGTATCTTCGATCTCGATACGCAATACCTTCTCAGTAGCCCCAAAGCCGATGCGGAGGGTGACGCCCCCCGTGGGGGTATGTTTAAGGGCGTTGGAAATGATGTTGATGAGCACCTGCTCGATGCGGTGCCCGTCGGCATAAATCTGGTGCGGAAGGGCGGCGTCATACGCCAACGTGAGGCGCAGGTGGGGGTAAAGGAGCTTGTTGCGGTCTACCGTATTTTTTGCTATCTCATACAGGTCAAAGAACTCTTTTTTCAACTCGAGCTTGCCAGCACTGATCCGAGAGCTGTCGAGTGCATCGCTCAGGAGGTGAAGGAGCGAGCCGGCCAAGCCGCGCATCGCGTCGATATACTGACGCTGTTCCTCGGAAAGAGGCGTTTGGCTCAGGAGCTCGAGCAGCCCGAGAATGGCATTGATGGGGGTGCGCGTCTCGTGATTCATAAAGTCAAAGAGCTCGCGTAAGCCGCTACGCGCCGTGCCGTATGGGGCGAGGAGGAGAAGATGGTGCTCGGGGTTAAACACATAGTGGATGACGTGGCAACGCACCTGTGTAGCGTCATGCCGCAGACAGGTGATGACGCCCGTGTGAGGAAGGGGTTCGGCGGGATGAGAGCGTAGCTCTGTCCAGATATCGGGGGGGAGTACCTCTAGGGGCGTGGTGGGGGGCGTTGTCCACCCGAGGTAGGCGCAAAGAGCTGGGGTGATGTAATCAATCTTTTGCCGGTTGATGGCAAGGAGAAGGAGGAGGTCAGCGCGCTTGGCGCGCGTGGTAGAAAAGAGCCCAGACATACCCTCAAATATTTGGTTACTGGAGGTATAACGTCTG
>CALHZE010000126.1 GCA_938040915.1 uncultured Bacteroidia bacterium
GATAATTCTGGAACAGATAAAGAATGGGTAGAATTACCCACGCTGCCTACGGCTACAGAGTTGTGTTTTAATCTTCAGAAGAACGGATTCGATTATGTTGTGGGTGAAAGATATAACATTACTACTTATGTGAGTGTACGGGATGGAAATTGGAACGACGTTATGACGTGGAGTCCTCAAGGTGTACCGCTTGTGGGAGATATTGTAAATGTGAAACATAAGGTGCATATAGCTCCTATCGCACCGCAATATCCTAATTATGCCATCGGGTGTGGTGCACTCACGATAGATCCGGTCGGCACATTGGACGTGCCAGATATATCGCAAACCTCCATCAATCAAATTTCTGGAAATGGAAAATTGCGCCTTCGTCTTCATCCCGATGCGCCTCAGCAGGATAAATTTCTCCGTATGCCTGAAATTTCTGCTTTTATTGCTAGGGAAAAGATCAATGGTGTAGAGGATTTTGGAACGATAGAGTTTTATATGGAACAGGCTAATAAGGAAGTGAGACTTCCTGAGCAGTTAAACTCTTTCGGACATTTTACATGCTCTTATGAACAAGCAGGACAAACCTTTGTCGTGAGTCAAGCTACTGGGCGTCTTGATGTCCATGGGAATTTCTTATTGAATAACCCAGATGCTCATGCCAATGCGATTTTTTCGCTTGGAGGGGTTCTATCTACTTATCCACAAGAACGATCGCTTTCGATATCGAAACGTACAGATATTCATAACGTTTTCCTCTATATATCTAATCCTGAAAAAACTCATTCTTTTCGTTTCTTGGGAGAAGTTCATTTCCGAGGTTCGTCGCGGATCGTTTATACCGGTTCTAATCCGACGTGGTCTTGTGTTGCGGATGTCTACTTTTATGGAGACTTGTATAACGAAACTGATGGTGAGCTGAATTTTGCGGGAAATAATCTCTACAGTCGAGTTCTTTATGTAAACTCCATGCCAGCTCGAATTGCGGGAGTGAACCCAGTTCTATTTAGAGAGTTTAGATTGCGTATGAATAGAGCTACTGCAGAGCTTACTATTGACAATATCGGAGGTATTCGTTCAGCAGCATCTTCCTCCTTGGAGTGGTTTTTCATAGAGAATCCAGGAACGATACATATCAATTCGGCTTTTGATTTCCATATTACCTCGAAGCAGAATGTTACGATAAGAAGTGGTTTTACCTTTCACGTGAATAATGACAACGTGACTGTTAGGATCGCAACGGATTGTGAAAGGAAAATGGGGCTTCACTTGTATGGAAAACTTAAGATAGAGAAGGGAAAGGTCTTTATCGGACGGGCAGATCTCCCCGCTAATAAGAGTGCAGATCTTGAGTGTGCAGCCTATGCTAATCCGACAATAGAGATCCAGAGTGGGGAGCTGAATATTTATGGCGCTCTTCGGAGAGATCCGAAGGGGAATGCTGGGCTTCTCAACTATATACAAACCGGAGGAACGGTTACAGTCTCTCCTACAGCTAAGAATGTAGGAAAGCGTGGACTAGAAATTTATGGAGACCGGTTTGAGGTATCTGGAGGTGAGCTTATCTTCGGTGGCTCGGGAGGAACTGTCTCAGGCGGAGGAGATGTATTTATTCTTTCTTCTAATTCGTCAGTAACGGGGGGGAGCATGCATCTTACCGGAAATGGAAGGGTTTATTTAGCCTCTATGCCGAGTTTCTATAACTTTAGTTGTGAGGGGAATAACCAAGAGGTACATGTCTATCGCTATCCTCTTGATATAAAAGGAACTACTACGGTTGCGGCGACGTCTAAGCTCTTTGTGGATGATGTCGACATCGCGTTTGCGGGCAATATGCGTTGTGACGGTGTCTTCCAATCACAGAACAATACAACGCGTTTTTATGCACAGGCGCAGCGTATCTATGGAAATGCTACGAAATTTTCGGCGCATCACTTTTCTGTGGAATGTGTCAATGGTTTGTCTTACGAATTACCGGTGGATGTATCGCTTAGCGGTAATCTTGCAATAGAGAAGAAGAGTGCATCGGCAGAACACTTAGACTTGAATAGTCGCACGTGGACACTCGCTGGAAACTTATTCAACGATGGGGGATATAAAACCAGTGGCGGTTTGCTACAGCTGGTAGGCAGTGAGCGTTCTGAATTGGCTGGCAATGGCAACTATGGTAGTATTGAGGTTAAAAAGACTGTGGGGGCGCTCGCTAAGAATGATGTGC
This sequence comes from uncultured Bacteroidia bacterium, assembly GCA_938040915.1. Classification (GTDB taxonomy): domain Bacteria; phylum Bacteroidota; class Bacteroidia; order Bacteroidales; family CAJPTX01; genus Bacteroides_D. Next base: position 2,207 of record CALHZE010000126.1, read on the forward strand.
ACCTTTATGGGAATTTGCTGCTTTCGGAGGGAAACTTTCATTTGGATCGGTATCTCCTTCATATAGCAAAGGGTGGAAAAATTGATCAGCTTACCACCTCGTACTACATTGTGACCGAGGGATCGTTTGTTTCTAAGGGGATTCGTCAAGATCTAGAAGCGGGTGTGAAGAAGGTCAGCTTTCCTATTGGAACGGCTGATGCTTACACTCCTGCAGAGTTTACGATGCCAGACCTTGGTTATCCAAACAATAATGGCTCTATTCGAGTTTTGAATGTGGCGAGTTCTTTTGATGCTGTGGGCGATTGTCGCGAAAAGGTGCTGCTTTATCATTGGGAAGTAGAGTCTCAACAGCTCGCAACCATCGGAGGGGAGTTTAAGTTCTCCTGTCCGACCTCTTTCAAGGGAGCTAATATGGTCTTGGAAGAGAGTGCCCCGTTGCGTTTTGTTGCAGGCTCATGGACTCAGCAAACCAAGCGCCAGTTGAGTGAACAGGGAAGCACATTCACTCAGCTTTGGAAGTTTAATGCAGTCTCCTCGTTGAGTGGGCGTTACACGAGTGGCGCGCCGCTTTGTTTGCTGAATATTCGGGAAGTCGAGACGTTTGCTTCTGGGAATTGGGAAAGTGATATCTGGAAGTTGTACGGAAAGCCAACGAATGTCTATTTACCTGATGGTCCTAATGGATTGACTATCCATGTTAACCCAGAACATACGGTTACGATTCAGGGTAAGGCGAATGCGGAAAAGATTGTCTTTGAAAATCCAGCTGCCATGCAAGCAGAGGGTGTCTTGGTCGTAGAAAATACGGCTACAATCTCTTCCTTAGGTTCGTTGCATGGGAAAGGAGCGTTGCAGGTATATAAGGGACTACACAGACTTTTTCGGTTGTACACATGATGGTAAGTTAGTGCTTGCAGGGAATAACAATTATGCTTTGGAGGCGAGGGCTAACAATGAATATCCGTACTTACATCTTATAGGAAGTGGCAAGCGTGTGATGCCTAATGCAGATCTTACAGTTTGTAAGGAGTTGAAGATACGAGACAATACGGTATATGATAACTCTGCGCACAACAAGGGGCTATCTCTTTTGGGAACTATTGAT
>CALHZE010000127.1 GCA_938040915.1 uncultured Bacteroidia bacterium
CATCGCACGGTGTAGTTGTTCCATCGTACCCTCGAAAGCGTGCAGAACCCCCCGCACTGCGCGAAATTTGCCGCGTTCTAGGGTGGCTAGTATATGGTCTACCGTCTCTCTAGCGTGAATCAATACCGGAAGGTCATAGTAAAGAGCCCACTCCAATTGCTGTTCGAAAACAGGGATCTGCCAAGCTAACGAATCGGCATAGTGGTACGCATCGAGCCCAATTTCCCCAATCGCGATCTCCCCACATCCATCCACTAAGCGCAATATTGCGTCCAATTGCCGCTGAGGTGACTCGCCAATCTCCCCAGGATGAAGCCCGATCGCCGGATAACATTGCCCCGGATACGCCGCACATAGGTCAAACACCTCCAGCATATCCCGCTCATTACACGCCGGGATCACTACCTTCGAAACGCCGACCTCACGCGCCTGTGACAGTACTGACGCCACCTCCCCAGCAAACTGCCTGTCTTGCAGATGCGCATGTGTGTCTATCCACTCCATTTACCGCCTCCCCTCCACACTGTTATTGGTCTATATGTAGCTCCTTCTTGATAGCCTCGACGCGCTCGCGAAACTCCTTGCTGCTATCCATCCGATCCCTTACCGTTTTCGTGGCATGGAGCACCGTCGAGTGGCTCTTCCGCCCCAACTGCTCTCCAATCCCTATCAGGGGCGTTTGCGTATACTCCTTCGCCAAATACATCGCTATCTGTCGAGGCTCGACGATCTCCGCACGCCGCGTGGTCTCACAAAGTTCGTCTGTCCGCAAACGGTAATATTGCGACACGACGCGCTTGATATCGTCTATCGTCAACTTCGAGAGCATCTGTTCGCCCACGTTGTTTTTCATCACCTCTTGTGCCAATGCCAATGTAATTTCCCGCTGCGAGAAGGTCGCGATGGCTACCAGCGAGGTGTAAACACCAATAAGCTCGCGGATGTTGCTCCGGACATGTTGCGAAATGTAATGAAATACCTCGTCGGGGAAGTGCTCTATCCCATCACGACGCGCGCGCTGCTGCAATATCTCGACGCGTTTTTCTAGGTCTAAAGACTCTATAGGGATCACCCGTCCACTTTTGAGCTGCGACAACAACCCACCGCGAAATGAGGCTAGATTGGCCGGTGCCTGCGAACTCGCACAAACAAACTGACCGTTGTTGCGCTGCAGATGTTCTATGATACTTGACAAGAAGTTCTGGGTCGTATAACGCGTCGCCAACTCCTGCAAGTCGTCAATAATCAGTAGGTCTATAGATTTGTAATATGACTCTATCTCGTTCACAGCCTCGTTCTCTCCCTTTACGCGCTTGCGCCAACAGGCGTCTGAAAAGAGCTCTGTAAACTGATTGGCTGTCACATACAACACCACACAGTTGGGGAAGAGCTTGCGAAATTCTAACCCCATACTCTGTATCAAGTGAGTCTTTCCCACCCCAGGCTCGCCAAAAAAGAAGAGCGGTTCCTTCATTCGCTGTGACGAAAACTCGCGCACAGCCTGCCGACAAACCCC
>CALHZE010000128.1 GCA_938040915.1 uncultured Bacteroidia bacterium
TTGGGTAGGTTGCTCAAGGGGCAAGATCGTCACCTCACACGTGGCTTGGAGGCTGTTGTCTTTGAGGTTCGTAACCACAACCTTGACGGGGTGTCCTGCCGGTGTCGGCCTGTCGCGCGCCATAACAAAGACTATCCCATTTTTTTCATAGACAATAAGATATCCCTCGGGTATAGCCGCGACACTCACGTCGCGGAAGAGATAGTCGCTCGGCGTAAAGTTCAGCGTAAGATCCTGATTTTTCATCACATAGAGCGAGAGTTTGCTTTGAGAAAGAGCAAGAGCCGTCGGAGCGACGACCTCTGTCACTGTCACTCCACGTTTCGTAGTAGCCTCGCTGTTAGTAGCCTCAAGTGCGAGCGTCACCGGCGTCGCCTCTGAGGTAAAGTTATAGGGGGTCTTAGGGGCTTCGACAGTGATTGCCTCGCACTCGAGTTCGTTCTCATCGGCGTTCTTAGTCACGATGGGGTAGTTATCGCCCACAATTGAGAACCTAAGTGGTGGCTCTGCGACCTCACTCCAGCGGGGGATGAACGGGCGTCCCTCGGCGTACACATTGCCTAAGGCAAACAGAAGAAGCAGTGCAAACGTCGCTCCCAGAAAAATAGATATTCGGTTCATCGTGCTTACTGTTAGAAATTTGAGACAAGTTACGGAAAACACACCTTAGAGACAAATGCGCCTGCCCGCCTTCACACATAACGTTCTCTCCCCCCGCGTCTGTCAAAACACCCACGCTCTGCATAAGATCGCTCACACGGGGCACGCCTTAGCGCAAAAGAAACACCGAACTCTTTTAAGGCAGGTTTTTCCGTCAACAACACCACTATTGATAACGCAATACCACCACGATTCGTTACACGCCATTTTGACCCGTCAAACGCGCGAAATAGCCCCCTTGCAATGTCCGTGGTGTCGCAGTAAACACGGCTATTACCTCGATGTAAGCATTTATGGTTACCACAACACGTTCTCTTTTGAAGTTCCCGTCTTGACAGACCTGTATCGTAATGATAATCGATATACAGCGTCAAGAAGACGAGATCGGGCAGAGGGTCGTCCGGCGTGGGGAGGGGTTGTTCGCTTTCGGACACTCCGTTTCTCCCCCACTCGCCGTAATCACCGAGGTTTGCTACCTTGGCACGTCGTTCGTGAGGCTTTCCGCTAACGAAATTGCTGCCCTTGAGATGAAAACAGAGCTATTACTCCTTTCCCTCCTCCTTTCGCTGAATTTGGGGGCTGTCGTGCGCGACCTACCGATGGAGGAGGCTATCTCCCTCGCACGTCGTCAGTCGGTCTCGGCGGCTACGGCGCGCAATCAATTGCGGGCTGCCTATTGGCGCTATGTCGCTCACCGCGCCGACCTATTACCCGAGGTCTCGCTCACGGGCTACCTCCCCGACTTTAAGCGAGGCTACAACCTTTATCAAAATGCGCAAGGAGGGTATCAATTCGTACGCACCAACGTAATGAAGCTCAGTGGCGAGCTCTCTGTCGTGCAAAACATCCCGTGGACGGGGGGGACGATCGGTCTCTCTAGCTCCCTTGAGCGGGTCACAAGCTATGGCATCAACCCGTCGCAACGTTTCCTGAGCGTGCCCGTAACCCTCACCCTCAACCAGCCCATCTTTGGCGTCAACACCTTCCGGTGGGAGAACAAGATAGAGCCCCTCCGCTATAAAGAGGCGCAACAAGATTACATGAACGCCGTGGAGCAGACGACGCGCGAGACGATCAAGCGCTACTTCGACCTCCTTATCGCCCAAGAGCGTCTTGCCTCGGCACAGCAGAACGAACGCAATGCGCAAAAGCTCTATGAGATCGCTCAGGTGCGCCTCGTCAACGGCGAGATCTCGACCAACGACGAGCGACGCCTGCAACTCAACCTCCTTAGTGCGCAATCGACCCGCACGGAGGAGGAGACCAACTGGCGCTCACAACTCTTTCGTTTGCAGTCGTTCCTCGGGTTAAGCGGGGGCGATACGCTGCGTGTGGCGATCGCGACGTTAGGGCAACAGTCCCCCCTGCGTTTCTCTGAGGTCATGACCTACACGCGCGCGAACCACTCTTTTGACCGGTATGCCGAGCGGACACGCCTCGAGTCAGACTATGCCGTGGCTAAAGCCAAAGGCGAGCGCCATCGTATAGACCTTTTTGCCAGCGTAGGTTACACAGGGCAAGACGAGGAGCTTTCGCCCGCCTATCAAAACCTCATAGACAATCAGCAAGTCAAGGTCGGGGTGCGCATCCCGCTCCTCGACTGGGGAAAACGAAAGGGAAAGGTGCGCACCGCCGAGTGGAATCGGGAGGTGGTCGAGACTCAGCTCCAGCGCGAGGCACAGACCTTTGAGCAAGATATCTATATCCTTGTCGAGCGTTATAACAACCAGCAACAACAGTTGCGCATAGCCGAGGCCTCTGACTCGATCGCCCAGTTGCGTTACCAAACGTCAATTGAAGTATTTTTGCTGGGGAAAATCGGGGTGCTCGAGCTCAACGATGCGCAACAGTCGAAAGATGATGCCCGCTTGCGTCGCATCCGGCAACAGTGGCAGTTCTGGGACTATTTCTACCGCATCCGCGCCCTTACCCTCCACGATTTTACCGGCGAGCGCCCCGTGGAGAACGAGATAGAGGAACTGGTGAAAGACTAAATGCGTTTTGAACTACTAAGACAAGACCCCGCGACGCACGCCCGTCTAGGGCTTCTTCATACGCCCCATGGCGAGGTTTCGACGCCGCGTTTTATGCCCGTAGGGACGCGCGGTGGTGTGAAAGGGATCTTGCACGAATCACTCCGTACGCAAACTGACGCGCGGATCTTGCTCGGCAACACCTATCACCTTTACCTCCGCCCAGGGCTTGCCACGCTACGCGCTGCGGGGGGGCTACATGGTTTCTGTGGCTGGGAGGGACCGCTCCTCACCGACTCGGGGGGCTTTCAGGTCTTCTCCCTAGCGGGTCAACGTAAGCTGAGCGAGTTTGGGGCACGCTTCCGTTCGCACATTGACGGCGCACCCCACCTTTTTACCCCCGAGCGGGTGGTCAACATCCAACGGGTCATTGGGGCAGACATCATGATGGTGCTTGACGAGTGCCCGCCGGGCGACTGTGATCGCAAGTATGCCCAGAGCTCGTTGGGGCTTACCCTTCGGTGGCTGGCGCGTTGCTTTACACAGTACCGCCGTACCCAAGGGCTCTATGGCTATGAGCAGGCGCTTTTCCCGATAGTGCAGGGGGCGTCTTACCTCGACTTGCGCCAACAGAGCGCCGAGGCGTGCATGCAGTATGACGCGGCGGGATATGCGATTGGAGGGTTAGCCGTGGGCGAACCGACTGAGGTAATGTATGCCGTCCTTGAGCACCTGCACCCCATTTTGCCACCCGACCGTCCGCGTTACCTGATGGGTGTGGGGACACCCGCCAATCTCATAGAGGCGGTGGCGCGCGGTGTTGACATGTTTGATTGTGTGATGCCTACGCGCAATGCGCGCAACGGGATGCTCTTTACCTGGGACGGGGTCATCAACATCCGTAACTGGAAGTGGCGCAATGATTTCACACCCCTCGATGTTCACAGCGCGCTAGAGAGTGACCGGCGCTATACGCGAGGCTATCTGCGCCATCTCTTCGTTTCGGGCGAGATGTTGGGGGCACAGATAGCCTCGCTGCACAATGTAGGCTTTTATTTGTCGTTAATGGCAGAAGTACGCGCCCAAATCGCTGCTGGCACGTTTGCCGCGTGGCGCAAGCGCATCATTCCTCAACTCGAGCAACGTATATGAAGAGTCTCCGTATCACGACCCTCGACTGGTACATCATCCGCAAGTTTCTAGGTACCTACTTCTTTGCCATCGCGCTCATTTTGGCGATCAGCATCGTCTTTGACATTGCCGAAAAGATAGACGACTTTATGGGGAAGGACGCCCCTCTGCGCGCCATCGTCTTTGACTATTACCTCAATTTCATCCCCTATTTTGCCAATCTCTTTAGCTCGCTCTTCATCTTCATTACGGTTATCTTCTTTACCTCGAAGATGGCGGCTCGGACAGAGATTATCGCCATCCTCAGCAGTGGGGTAAGCTTTCGACGGTTGCTTTACCCTTACTTTTTGTCGGCGTTCTTCCTTTTCGTGTTGTCGGTATTTTTGTCTAACGTGGTCATCCCCCCTGCCAACCGCACGCGGATAGACTTCATCCACAAATATGTTTCGCGCCCCAATTACAAAGACCAGTATGATATGCACAAACAGGTGCGCCCTGGGTTCTTTGTCTATATGGAGTCTTACAACCCCGTTTCGCGCCTCGGCTATCAGCTTGCCATTGAGCAGTTTGATGGCGAGCGACTCATCTCCAAGCTCCGCGCCAATTATGTGGAATGGGATACGGTGAAAGAGAAGTGGCACACGGGGAACTACTACATCCGGCACTACACAGATTCGGGCGAGCGTCTCGAACATGGGTTTGGGCTTGACACGACCTTTTACCTCCTGCCCGCCGACCTCGCACACACAGACCTCGACATCGAGTCGATGAACTATCGCGAGCTCAACGACTATATCGCCGAGCAGGAGTTGCAGGGGTCGAGTTATGTCAACAGTGCCTATATTGAAAAATATAACCGTGTAGCGCAACCCTTCATGGCGTTTATTTTGACGTTGATCGGGGTCTCTGTTTCTTCGCGTAAAGAACGTGGGGGGATGGGTAAACACCTCGGATTTGGGATGGGGCTAAGCTTTTCTTACATCCTTTTCATGCGTTTCACGACCATGTTTGCCATCGGTAGCACCCTCTCTCCCTTAGTCGCAGTCTGGCTTCCCAACGTTTTGTTTGCCGTGGTGGCGGTTGTGTTATATCGCCTTGCGCCGAAGTAACCAATTTGTTTATTCCGCTTTTTGTCGTACCTTTGTGGTGCTAGTTATTTCTGGTTAGTTGTTTTTGTTAGGTTTAACCTCTGGGAGTCGGGTACTCTCGGAGGTTTTTTTGTGCCCTTTTTCTAGGAGGCGCACGGAGTGCGCCCCCCGTGTGGGCGACAAGCGGATGGGTGGGCGGTCTGCATAGAGAATGAGCACTGTGCAATAGCCGCGAGGGGCGTGAATCTTGAGACCACAACAAAAGCGCGCCTCCTGTGACGGAGACGCGCTTCGGGATAGCCAGTGTTGAACCTAACGGTTACTTCCGCGTCAGCTTATAATCGTTGACCCGCTCGGGGATCGTCCCGTTGGCGTCGACCATTAGAAGCTCATTGTTAGAGAGACGAACGAAGTAGAGAGGCTCGTCCCCCTTGAGAGTGCAGGTTACCATCGTTTGGTCTGCTGCGATGGAGAAAGTACCCTTTACTGTGGAGGGTGCTACGCCATCCTTCTTGTACGTACGCGTTACCGAGCAAGTGCCATCAGCTGCGAAATCTACCGTATAGGTGCATCCGCCATTGTCGGCGCCAGGAAGTGTCCCCTCAAAGCTCCCATCGATGGTCGCAGCGAGAGGAGTCATCCCGTCGGCTACAACTACTTGCGCCCCCTGCGGCGCAACAGCCGCCTTGTTGGCTTCTGCTACCTTATTGGTCTCGGCAGCCTTATTGTCGCAACTACCATTGTTATCACAACTACCATTATTGTTGCAACTACTATTATTGTTGCAGCAACTTGTTAAAAGGAACATACTTAGCGCAGCTGCGCCGACAAGGAACAAACTCTTTACTTTCATTGAGCTTTTACAATTAAAATAGATTGCACACCATTACCCCACAATCTACGTGCCGCAGTTTAGTGGGTTTTCTCATACATACGCCCAGGCAATTGGCGGATTTGCCCCTTCATCTCAAGGTCGAAGAGTAGCGTCTGGAGCTGATTGATCGGGAACGTTACTTCTTGCACAATCTCATCAAAGCTCTTAGCCTCTCCGTTCCCAATTGCTTCGAGCAGTTGGGTCTCTTCTGGTGAGGGAAAGAAGAAGCACCCTTCGCCCGCCGTAGATGATGCCGATTTCTTTTCCCACTTGAGCGCCGCAATGAGATCTTCTACCCCCTCGATGAGTGAGGCTTTGTGCTCTGCGATAAGACGATTACACCCCACACTCCACGTCTTGCCTACATAACCTGGGACAGCCAAAAGATGTCGATTATACTCCCTACAGTAATTCGCCGTGGAGAGCGCACCGCCGTGCGCGGCACTCTCGACCACGATGGTGGCAGCCGCGATCCCCGCGATGAGCCGGTTACGCTGGAGGAAGTTGGGGGCGTCTGGCTCGCGTTGATAGGCATACTCTGTCAAGAGCCCCCCATGCGCCAACATCTGCTGAGCAAGTAGATGATGTTTGGGCGGATAGAGGTAAGAGAACCCATGCCCCAGCACCCCCACCGTAGGCAACCCCTGCTCGAGGGCTGCGGAGTGCGCCTCGGCGTCAATCCCATAAGCGAGACCGCTGACGATGGTGATCGTCGGGTCATAAGCCTTGAGCTCGGCAACGAAGTTCTGTACAAACCCCTTACCATAACTGGTGGCTTTGCGCGTCCCAACGATAGCAAGCGTCCGTTTCCCTGTATGCGCGATGGTTTGAGTATTACCACGGTAAAAGAGAATCAGCGGGGCAGAGGGGATATCTTTCAGCAATGGCGGATAGTCTGGGCTGTCAAATGTGAGGGGGACGATCCCCTCCTTCTCTAGAATCGGGAGCTCCTTCGCCGCCGCCTCCAAGGCACGCGAGGCGCGGATGCTTGCCGCAACCGTTGCCCCGATGTTTGGCACAGCCATCAGCTCACGTTCCGAGGCTTGGAAGATAGCACTCGGCGTCTTGAAATAGGCAAGAAGTTGACGTGCTAGGATCGGACCAACGTTCTTGACAAGCGAAAGCGCTAAGATCTCCTTTACGTGTGTCGTGTCGCTCATGCTTTGGGGCTATTGCGTTGGCTGTAATGGTCTAGGAGTTTGAAAAGCTCAACGCGCTCCTTCTTCTGAAGGGTTATCGAGAATCGCGGGTAACGATAGAGCTCTTGCCCTGTCTGTTGCCAAACCTGCACATAGAGGCGCAGCCCCCGCCACGCGGGCGTTACGTCATAGCGGAGGAACTCGTCGAGAGGCATCTCTATCGAGTGTTTGGCATTGCTCATCGGGAGAATCCGAAAGTGGCGGATGCGGAGCATCCCCATCAGCGACTCGTCACTCACATAGACATACATGATGTCTCGAAACCAAAAGAAGAACTGGTAAAGGATGTAGAGCCCCAAGATGGCAAACGAAACCAAGTAATGGGAATAGAGGTAGGTGTCGAGGAACTCACGCGGGGCGGGAAAATAGGCAGTGGCAAAGAGTAGCCCCGTCAAGACGGCAAAAAATTGTTTCTGCACCTGTAGGGCGATGGTGCGCTTCCCAGTATCGATAGTCATTTCCTCCCCCTTGCGGTCATTTGCTTTTGCACAAAAGTACGCCAAATGTCGAAGACGAGGCTCGTAGAGACAGGCACGCCTGTTTGATTATCTTCTATTCGCCTCTCCCGCCGCGCGCCTTTAGCGCTACGCAGACGGCGTCGCTCGCACGAGCCG
>CALHZE010000129.1 GCA_938040915.1 uncultured Bacteroidia bacterium
GAAGGTGAAAGTGGTATTTGACTCGGGCAAGGAGTGTAACCTCTCGGTGCGGCTTGCCAAAATGAAGAAAATCGGATGAAACGGATATACCCCATCGTAGTGTCGTTGTGGGGCGCGTTGGTTGTGCTCATCTCTTTGCGGCTGAGTGCAGCGCCGATCGATGTGGCGCGCGCTAAGACCATTGCACAGAAACAACTCTCTGGGCTCAATACTCCCTTGCGCGGCGAGGCAGAGTTGACGCTGGTGTATACGAGTCGCGGTGTGGTGACTCGTGCCACACCTTCGCAGCAAGACCTTTACGTCTTTGCTCGAAACGGTGGGCGGGAGAATGGGTATGTCGTGGTCGCAGGCGATGACCTTTTGCCCGAGGTGCTCGGCTATTCGTTTGAGTCGCGTTTTGTTACTGACTCGATGCCTTCGCAACTCTCCCTCTGGTTGCAACGCTGTACCGAGTGGGTAAAAGAGGCAAGAGAGGCGGGGAAGCCCTTTATCCCAAGTGTCTTGGAGCAGGAAACGACCCCTATAGAGCCGCTCCTCGGGACGATCGGGTGGGATCAGGTCGCGCCCTTTAATGCGTTGACCCCAAAGATCGGCGATCAACATGCGCCTGTAGGGTGTGTCGCCACGGCTCTGGCGCAAATCATGCGTTACACTTGCTGGCCTCGCAAAGGGCGCGGCGCGATAAAGTATACCTCCTCGGAAGGGCAGACCTATTACCAGAAGTTTGATGCGGAGTATGATTGGGCACACATGCCCAACCAGCTGACTACCAAGTCGCCCGTGGTAGAGCGGCGGGCGGTGGCGACCCTTATGCGCGACGTCGGGATGGCGGTGCGTATGAATTATAAGCTCGAGTCTAGCGGTGCCTATACAGAGAATGCTCTCGTCGGGTTACGGAAATATTTCCGATATGGGAATCAACTCCAGTACCGCATGCAGGATTTTACCCCATACCATGAGTGGGTACTTCTCTGTCTTAACGAGCTCAAAGCAAAGCGCCCTGTCTATTATGCGGCAGCGGCGGTGGGCTCCGGTCATGCCTTCGTCTGTGATGGTTATGACGGACATGGGCGATTCCATTTCAATTGGGGGTGGAGTGGGCTCAGTAATGGCTATTTCTATCTGACCGACCTTGCGCCCAAGGCACAAAACACGGGCGGTGGCGGACGAGGTGCGTATGTCCTCGGTAGTCAGATTTTGATAGGCTTTCAGCCGGGCGACGGCGGTGAGCAGCAACGGTATGTCGTGTGTGATGAGATGAAGCTCCCTCAATTTGCGCAGCCTGTGGATGAACCGTTGGAGGTCTCGTTGAGAGTGTGGAACTATGACTATGTTGCACTGCTTATGACCCCCGCAATCGAGATCTTGAACTCAGAGGGTGTCGGGGTGCGGCGAGCGTATCACCGCAAGGGGGGGACGCGCAATTTCCGTAAGGGCTTTTCTAGGAAAATCAATATCGATGTCTCGGGGTTGCCCGATGGCGTCTATACGGTGCGTCCGGCGGTCTATTTACCCGATAAGGAGGAATATGTCCCAGCCCACGCCTACCAACTTGAGAGAACACCCCGTCAGTTCCGCATCGATGGGGAGCGAATCATCCCTATCTGGAACGATACGGAGGTAAGACTCGTGGTGGAGTCGCAGGTACGTGAGCTCCATCGCAATACGCCTAACGAGCTGATCTTTTCGGTAGAGAATCAGGGGGCTTTTCCCTATCGTTCGCACATTGCGGCAATTTATGCCTCGACACCCGAGGTCGATCAGTCGGTTATTGCTAAGGCAGATTCGCTGTTTGAGCATTCCTTGTCCTTAGAGCCGGGTGAGCGCCGAGAGATGCGTTTAGTCATCGACGGACCGAAGAATCAGCAAGAGAGTTACCTGCACATCCTCTATGATGAGTTCGGGGGGGCGCAGTCGCGAATCTCATACCGGTCGTTGCAGAGTCTCCCGTTGACTCTTAAAAAGGCTTACACCGTGGGAAATTACGAGGCTGTGCACTATCGAGCGTGGCTGCATGACCGCTTTGCCGTGTATGAAAACGGCAAGCCGCTCAAGCTTCGGTTACGCGTTCGCGCGCCACAGAATAAGGGCGTTTTGGCAGGATTTGCCGTAGCGATCTTTGATGAGAATGAGACCCCCCACCTACTTTGTAACCCGTATGTGCAACTTCCCCTTTTGCTCCTGAAGCCAGGAGAGGAACGGGTATTGGAGATCTCGGAGACTTTCCAGCTCCCGCTGGGGGGAAAGTATGGGCTCTATCTCTATGAGACGGGGAGTGATGGGCGCGTATCTTATCGATTTGGGTTACGATTTACCTTCTCTGTGGTGGGGATGCCGTCGGTACAAGCGTTGCCGGTGCGCGATAATCGAGCCTATCCGGAGGGACCCGATGAGGTCGTCGAAGAGAATGGTGACAAAGAGTGGTTGGGGGTTGAGGAGCGTGTCTTGGAGGGGGTGCGGCTCTTCCCGAATCCGGTTACACAACGCTTTACGCTATCGCTGCCAGAGGCGCTGGTGGGCGAGTCAGTCAGAGTCGCGATTTACAGCCTAGATGGGCGTTTGCAATATCTCACCCAGACCACGTCGGGCGAACTTACGGTCTTCACCGAGGGGTGGCGAGCGGGGCTTTACATGGCGCGCATCAGTGTGGGGTCATCTTGTAAAACGCTCTCTTTTGTCGTCGAATAGCGGGCTCAGTGTGGGGGAGGATGTGTTATTTTAGCGAAACAATCTCGGTCAGATGCGGCGCATAGTCTTTGGGGTGTTGGGGTTGTGTTGCTCGTTGTTTTTCCTTGTCTCTTGTGAGGAAGAGCCGCCACTCTCGGATGGGAAGATGGAAGATCTCGTCGTGGAATTCCTCCTGACCGAGCAGTGTGCGCCTTACCCAGCCGAGGATACGACTCGCATGCTCAATCTGTATGCAGATATTTATGAGCGTGCTGGGGTCGATTCGCTACGCGTGGATAGTGCTTTTCGTTACTATGCCGCGCACCCAGAGCGTCTGGATGTGATTTTAGACCGCGTGATCGCACGGATGCAGCGAGAGTTTGATTCGCTCAATGCAGTACGTCCGGAGGAAATGATGGAGCAAGAGCTTCGTCCTGTCGACGACGATATGAAGTAAGAAAGGGAAGAAAACTATGGAAACAAAACGTATTGGCGCGCGCAATGTCTTGCTCGGGCGTGGGGAGTTGTTACACAATGGGGTGGTGACGATCGCCCAAGACGGGACGATTGCTGCGCTTGAGACGATAAGCGATGAGCAAGCCGCGAGCCAAGGGGTAAAACTACACGAAGGCTTCCTCTGCGCAGGTTTTGTCAATGCGCATACCCATTCGGAGCTCGCATTCCTCGATGGGCTTTTTCTTCCCGGAGGCTCGATGGCGGCCTTTCTACGACAGATTGATGCACTCCGAGTCCAGTTTGACCCTGACACGATACGGGCGGCGCAAGCCAAAGGGTATGAGACTTTTGCGAAGGAGGGGATTGTGGCTTATGCCGATATCTCCAACGATGCCTCTACTTCCTATTTCAAAAAGAATGAGACCTTCCGTTCGGTCTCTTTTGTGGAAATGTTTGGCGTCAACGCGGCATTGGGCGAAGCGGCGTATAAGGTAGGGGAGGAGGTCTTGGCTACTTACCGAGCCGACGGGGTTGAGGCTTATATGACTCCTCACGCCACCTATTCGGTGAGTGACCGTTTGTGGAAACTCATGCAACCCCAATTGGAAGCCTCGCCCATTTTTTCGTTGCACTATGCCGAGACGTCGCAAGAAATAGACTTCTTGGAACGGAAGGCTGGGGCGATTTATGACCTCTTTCATCGTGATTGGGGGCGTGCCGTGGAGGCTTACGGCCTTAAGGAGATGGAGTCTACCCTTGCCTATTACGGGGGATTGGGAAAACATATCTTGCTGGTGCACTGTGTGGCGCTTTCGCGAGCAATGCTCGATTTTGTGAAAGCCGCGTGTCCGCGGGTTACGATAGTGCCTTGTCCGGAAAGCAACCTTTTTATCGAGGGGCGTTTGGCAGATTATAATCTTTTGCGAGCCTCCGGAGTGCGGCTTGCGGTAGGCACTGACAGTTTGTCGTCATCACCGACGCTCTCTATCTTGAAGCAGCTCGAGGTGGTGAATACCTATTACCCGAATATCCCTATAGCCGAGCTTTTGGAATGGGCCACCATCAATGGGGCGGAAGGGTGTCTTTTTGACGGGCTCGGAGCGCTCAAGATCGGGGCTCGGCCGGGGCTCAATCTGGTGCTTGCGCCGGAGTGGCGACAGGGCTCTTTGCGTCACTCGTGCGTCTGCCCAGTGGCGACACAGACCACACTTCTCAATTAGTTTTTGTATTTTGCAAAGGTTTTAGATAGGTCTAGGCGGCGAATGGAAAAACAAGAGTACGATTTTTATATCCTGCGAGGCACGGTCGTAGGCTTCCTTGCTGGGGCATTCTTCACAGTGCTGGTGGTGATGCTTCAGTTACTCAACACGAGTGAGTCGCTCTCGTGGCTTTTCTTCTCGCATCTCAATGCGTCATACCCCGCCATGTACCTCCTCTATGCGCTTCCTTTCGTGACGGGGGCGCTGATGTTTTATGTCTCGCGCGCGATGGCGCAGGTACAGCGTGAGGCGCTCGTCTTGAAAGACAAGAATGACGAGCATCTAGAGAGCCTTAACTCCTTTGTTGCGGCGATTCGTGCGGGGGAGAAAAGCACCTACCGCCCCACTAAAGATGATACGCTGGGGTTGGCATTGGCTTCTTTGGAAAGCGATCTCGATCGTAGTCGAAAGGAAGAGGGGGTGCGACAGCGGGAAGATCAGCTTCGTCGGTGGAATGCCGAAGGGTTGGCGCAGTTTGGTGAAATCCTCCGTAGCGAGACTAAGCGTCTGGAAGATCTTTCCTATAGCATCGTGAGCAATATCGTCAAGTATGTGGAAGCCAACCAGTGTGGTTACTATATGGTGGAGGGCGAGGGGGAAGATCGTTATTTCCGTCTAATGGCGTGTTATGCTTATGACCGCCGCAAATTTGCCGATCAGCGAATCGAGTGGGGCGATGGGCTCGTAGGGGCTTGTGCACTCGAGGGCGTCACCACACTCCTAGATCACGTTCCCTCGGGTTACTTAAAGATCACATCGGGGCTTGGGCAGTCTACGCCACAAAATCTGTTGCTCGTGCCCGTGAAACATGACACAACGGTCTTCGGAGTCTTGGAGTTAGCGTCGTTTAAGAAGTTTGAGCCCCACGTGGTCGAGTTTGTCGAGCGCGTGGCAAACACGATCGCCTCGACCCTCTCTAGCAAGCGGATTAACATCCAGACCGCGCAACTCCTTGCCGAGTCTCGCAAACAGGCAGAAACCCTCCAAGCGCAAGAGGAGCTTATGCGACAGAATATGGAGGAGCTCCAAGCCACACAAGAAGAAGCCGCAAGACAGTCGGAAACCTTTGTGAGCTTTACCAATTCGGTAAACGAAACGCTCATTCGGGCAGAGTATAGTGTGGATGGCTTTTTGCTCTACGCCAACCCGAAGTTCTTGCAAAAGCTCGAATATAACTCGCAAGAGGAAGTATTAGACAAGCACCTATCCTTCTTCTTTAGCCCGAAGGACAGAGAGTCTGTCGAAAAAATGTGGGACAATATCTTGCAGAGTGAGCACCCGATCGAGGGCGACGTCAAGCTTTTTACCCGCAACAGTAAAGACCTCTGGACGATAGCCGCTTTCACAACGGTGAGAGACACCCAAGGGCGCGTCGAGCGCGTCTTGTTGTTGGCCATTGACACCACACACGATAAGTTGCAAAGCCTTGACTGGCAAGGGCAGATGGAGGCGCTCAATCGCGTAAGTCTGAAAGTCGAACTCTCGCCGTTGGGCGACGTGCTGGCCGCCAATGATAAATTCTTCGAAGTCTTGGGCTATGAGCCCGATAAGGTCTTGCGTAAGCCCTTTATCGAGGTGCTCGTGAAGAACGAACAGGCTGTTTTCGAACGTACGCTCGAGCAGGTGTGTCGTGGTGAGGACTTTGTGGGAACGATCAGAGCGCTCACACATCAGGAACAAGAGTGCTGGTTGCGAATCTCCTTGACCACAGTGATTGATATGTATGGTGATATTTCTAAAGTGGTCTTGATCGCCAACGACGTGACGCGAGAAAAGCTCATGGAGATGGAGACGCGCCGACAGACCGAACAGCTCAAGGCTCAGGAAGAGCAGTTGCGTCGGAATGAAGTCGAGTTGCAACAAAAGCTTCATCAGGCTCGCGAAGAGGTAAAGAACCAGTTTAAGGAGATCGAGAAGGTGCAGATCCGTAACGAAAAAACCTTGGAAGGTTTCTTGGACGCGATTATCACGACCGACCAAGATGGGGTCGTCGAGTTCTTTAACCGCGCCGCTGAAGAGCTCTTCGCTATCGAACGCTCTGAGGTCTTGGGGCAGAATATTCGCCTCCTCTTCCCAGAAGATGTCGTGGCGGGGAATGAGTTCCTCGAGGGATATCTTAGCCCCACGGGGAATAAGATTGTGGGCGAACGCCGCGAGGTCAATATCCGAGCTGCCAATGGCGAGGAACGCTCGGTGTTGATGCTCCTTAGCGCAGCGCAGATTGGGCGAAAGACTAGCTATACTGCTTTTGTCCAGAATATCTCGTTAGATTTATTCTAAGCCGGAGGGTCGATCTAGATGCCAGAACAACGGTTTCTCGTATCTGCTCGGAAGTATCGCCCAGATACTTTTGACACGGTGATTGGGCAAGCTACTGTCACCAACACCTTGAGGCGACAAATTGAGCAACAACGTATCGCACACGCTTACCTCTTTTGCGGTCCTAGAGGGGTGGGGAAGACCACCTGTGCGCGCATCTTTGCCAAAGCTATCAATTGCTCAAATCGGACACCCGAGGGCGATCCCTGTAACGAGTGTCAGAGTTGTCTCGACGCCAATTCGGGGCATGGTCGAGATGTTTTCGAGTTTGATGCGGCCTCCAACAACAAGACTGAAGATATTCGCAAGCTAATCGACCAAGTCAATGGCAATACGCCCCTTTTTGGGAAGTATTGTGTCTACATCATTGACGAGGTGCACATGTTGACAACGCAAGCCTTTAATACGTTTCTTAAGACGCTGGAAGAGCCGCCGAGTTATGTGGTGTTTATTTTTGCTACCACCGAGAAGCACAAGGTGTTGCCTACGATCCTCTCGCGTTGCCAAATCTATGACTTTAACCGGATTCAGGTCAACGACACCATAGATGCGTTGGCGGCGATTGCTGAAAAAGAACATGTCGAGTATGAGCGTGATGCGCTCAATCTCATCGCGCTGAAGGCGGATGGCGCGATGCGCGATGCGCTCTCCATCTTTGACCAAGTCGTGAGTTTTTCGGAGGCGCATGTAACCCGAGCGCAAGTGGTCGAAGGGTTGAACCTTTTGGATTTGAACATCTATTTCTCCCTCTCGGATGCGGTTTTAGCGAAAGACTCGATGCGGGCGCTTACGCTCCTCAATGAGGTGATACAAAAGGGTTTTGGTCTAGCCAATTTCCTTTCGGGTTTTACCGTCCATTTCCGCAACCTGATCCTCGCCTCCAACCCTGCTGGGATAGCCCTTTTGGATGTCGGTAACGAACTCGGGGCGCAATATCAAGCCCATGCCTCGGCGGAGTTTAATCCCGTCTTTTTCCATTGTTTGGAACTTTGTATGGATGCAGAGAGCACGCTTCGTTACTCGGCTAATCAGCGATTGCACGTTGAGTTGCTTCTCCTCTCGTTGTGTGAGTCGAGTAGTAACGAAAAAAAAAACGTCTAATCAATAGAGATTGGCTTTCGCGTGCTATCGTCTTGTCTATCGATGCGAAACAGGTCGAAAGCAAAAAAGTAGAGACACCGACTGCCGCTCCTAAGCCTGTTTCAGCAACGCCGCAGGGGTATTCGATCAAACAGGCACCGCCTGCTGCCATCTCTCAAAGGGGGCAGATCCCCGAGCTACCAGAACGACAAAAGGTTGCCTTAACACCGCAAAACCTTGCCGAAGTTTGGGAGGAGGTGAAAAAAATGCTGTTCGGCACACGCTGGCATCTTTTTGTTGATAATTGTGAACCAGAGGTGAAGTCAGATTCGGAAATCTATTTTGCCTTTTTACACCCGAGCGTGGAAAAGTCGTTTGAGGAACAGAGGGAATACCTAGTTCGCAACCTCGCTCGTCGTTTTACGGTTGAGAATTTGACGATTTATGGGGCTCTAGACCCTGTAAAAATCAAGGAGCGAGAGCGTCGGGAGTTGAGGTCAGAGGAGGTTATCTTCGAAGTGGTGAAAGAGGAGAACCCAGAGCTTGCTGCCTTTTTGGCTCAGCTTTG
>CALHZE010000130.1 GCA_938040915.1 uncultured Bacteroidia bacterium
CTGTCGGTTACCACACCGCGTTTCACTTGTTCTACGTATATGCTTGCGCCAACGAGCGCTTCGCCATTGCGAGCATCTATAATCCGCCCTCTGATTTGCGTTGTGGGGGTTGCCATTGCACTTGTTACAATCGCTACGATTGAAATGAAGAGTATGAGTACGTTCTGCTTCATCGAAGTACGTCGTCAGAATTCAGCGTTTAGTCAATAAATATTTTTGGAAAACAGCGCAAAGGTTGCATTTTTGTTATTAAAAACCAATACATATAAGTGAGAATTCGGCTATTTAGAAACGAAGCCTAAGAGGTAAATGGGAAAGTTGCCTATCTGGTCTGACTATAAATAGGGAGCTCTCTTGCCCTGAAAAGGGCAGGAATAAATAGACAGTTGGTAGTGTCTGAAAAAGTGTGTAAGCTACTGTTTGCGTCATGACAAAAGCGAAAGGCTCTCACTTGCCATTTCGCGTTGTTTATGACGCAAACAGGCATTCTTCCAATCGCGAAAAATTACAATAGGATAAGCATAAGTCGTCATCGTCTTTTCCATGGCGACGTGTCCCAGTAGAAACAATACGGAATCGGCACTAGGCATAGCACTGCGCATGGCTAAAGTGCGTTTGTAGAAACGATTTAAGCGCTCTATCCAGTTGGTCGTATAAATCATCCGACGATACGCTTTAGGATAGCTTAAATAGGTGAAATAAAGCGCATTTCGCGGATTATTGTACCGCTTAAAGCGCGGGTATTTCTTACTCCACCGTTCCGCAAAAGTAAGAAACAAGTCGTACTGCGAGGCGCTAGTAGCCGAATCTGAGTCAATGGCCAACACATCGTGGAACTCTTCCAGCAAGGCATTTACCTCCTTTCGGGGTACTAATGAACTCATTTCTCGCACTAAGTGTACCGTACAGAATTGGTGAGCCGCACTGGGGAAAGCGCCCATTACGGCATTTTCAATGCCTACAAGTGCATCGGAGACAAATAAGTCCACCTGCTCAACACCGCGCTCCTGCAAACTTTTTAATTCCGTTTTCCAGTTCGTCGCCCCTTCCGTAGGATGGTTCACAATGCCTAACACTTCGCGTGTTCCATCGGGCAAGACCCCTAACATTGTGTAGTAGGCTTCGCGACTTACCTCCTCCTGACCGCGTGTGTTAACGTAGGTAGCATCGATATAAAGAACCAGATAGTGAGAAGATAATTTACGCGATAACCACGCCTCTACCTCCTCCGTAGATTCGCGTACCAAGTAGCTAACGTGCTGTTTACTATAGGTTCGCGAAAAGATTCTCTCGGCGATCTTCCCTATTTGCTCTGTTGTGAGTCCATTGGAATAGAGTTCGGTAAAGAGCTTTTCTCGTTCATCCTCTTCATCCCGAAGTATCGCTAAAAGGGTAGGATAAAACCCACCTTCGCGCGTACGTGGTACTTTAAGAGCAAACTCGAGACCTTTATACCTAATACGGCGTGGGCGGAAGCCGTTAGCAGCCTCGTTCTGCTCTTCTTGCCAAAGTTTACGTTCTCCTTTCATCAGAGCATTCATGATCATGGAGAACAGCTCTTGGAGACCTTTCGGAGATCTCGTCATTTCGGCTATAAATTCCGAAATTTGATCCTGTGTAAGCTTCATCGTTCTTTAGTTTTTAGTTTTAACTTTTTCAAAGTTCTGAATTTTGAAGCTTACACACTTTTTTGGGACAGTATCTACTTTCGACAACGTAGAGGGCGCATTCCCCATCGGTTTCATGGTTTGGGACTGTGCAGAAGAGAACGTATTTCAATCTATTAGTGCCGATGTTTATGATCGGTATGGCAACTTTCTAGAAAAAAAGACAATCCGAAATACGCCCCCCGCAGAACTTATCAATACGTGGCTTAATCAATTCTCTATTGAGACGAAACAACCCATTGGATTCTTGAATACTAAGAGTAACGATTTCCAACATAACAACAGACTCGTCTTAGGTATGGAAAATGTTCTGTCTTGGGGGGATGCCCACAATAGTATAGTTTGTAACAATCTCCTCGTTTTCTGTATTTATTTCTCCGTTCGTAAATGCATTGCATCTACTTGGCTCAACGATCGCGACCAGTTTTTATACCCAATGAGGGCTGGAGAAACGATTTGGAATATCAGAACGATTGTTTTACA
>CALHZE010000131.1 GCA_938040915.1 uncultured Bacteroidia bacterium
AATAGAGTCGCAGATAGAGATTCCCACGGCTATCTCGCCGACCGAGAGTGCCGCCACTGGGAATCGCTTGGCTCGCAATGTCTTTGCGCCGCTGAGCACCTATAATGCGCAGTACACGATGTATATCTATAACCGTAGCGGCGAGACGATCTTTACGGGTGTCAATGAGGGGTGGAATGGTCGTTTGCGTGACGGCTCTTATGCGCCTGAAGGGGCGTATATCTACCGCATCGAGTTTACGATGAAGGAGCGTGGTTCGCAGGTGCGCACAGGGTCATTTATGGTTGTTTATCCAACGCGTTAGAGTATGCGAGTCGGAGTGGATAAGGAAAAGAAGGTTTACACCAAACGCGATATCCCCGAGCTCTATAGCAAGCTTCTTGCAGAGGCAGGTGAGGTTGCGAAAAACCGCGATATGCGTAGGCTCATGCACCGAGCCATGCGTATCGCGCAAAGTGCGCACGCGAAACAGGTGCGGAAGTCGGGCGAACCCTATATTATCCACCCGATTATGGTGGCGATCTATGCCACGCGCATTTGTCCGAAAGATATTGACGTTATTTTGGCGGCGCTCTTACACGACGTGGTTGAGGACTCGTCGATGACGGTGCAGGACTTGCAGAACGCCTTTCCGGAGCGGGAGAACCTTCCTCAGATTGTCGATGGGCTCACCAAGTTTAAGGACTCGGAGGAAACAGATGGCATAGACGATAGCCCACAGGTGGCGACCTATCGTCGTCTACTGACTCAAACCATCGAGGAGAACCCACGGATTATCCTTGTCAAGATTGCCGATCGTCTGCACAACATGCAGACCCTTGCGTTTAAAGAGAAGTCTAAGCAGCACAAGATTGCGAGTGAGACGATCAACGTCTACGTCCCGATTGCCGACCGGTTGGGGCTCTATGCTGTCAAGAGTGAGCTCGAAGACCTGAGTTTCCGCTTTCTCAACCCAGATGCTTACCAGAATATCGAGAAGCTTTTTGAGCAACATCACGAGCGCTTAACCCGTCTTCACCGTGAAGCAAAAGAGCGGATAACGCGCATCCTCGAGCCCACCCATCTGGAGTATACTCTTCTCTCGCGTCAGAAGTCGCCCTACTCGACCTATCAGAAGATTGAGAAGAAGCGCATCCCCTTTGAGCAGATTTACGACCTCATCGCGCTGCGTA
>CALHZE010000132.1 GCA_938040915.1 uncultured Bacteroidia bacterium
ACCGAAGACATGGTGCGGATCTACATGGCTCACTACCCCGCACGTTACAATATCAGCTGGGAAACGTTTATCGCCTTTGGGCGAGTTGACCCATCCAACCCCGACGAGCGATTTTCTATGAGTAACCTCGCGGCGAGCTTCTCGTCGGGGATGAACGGGGTGAGCATGGTGCACGGCGAGGTGAGTCAAAAGATGTTTGCAGGGCTATGGCCTGGGTATTACCCGAGTGAGAACTATGTTGGGTATGTGACCAACGGGGTACACTTCCCCACGTGGACAGCGCCTGTTTGGAAAAGCAAGCTCTGTGATGGACAGAAGGGGCTACCGCATTGGGAACGGGTGAAGGAAATGCCTGTGGAGGAGATTTGGAATATCCGTAAGACACTCAAACAGCAGCTAATTGATCACGTGGTAAGCTCGATGTCGTCGCCTGAGATGGTACGTTTCCATCCGCCCAAACACCTCGTTGATATCGAAGAGAAGCTGAAGCCCGAGGTGCTCACAATCGGCTTTGCGCGCCGGTTTGCTACCTACAAGCGTGCGCACCTATTGCTGAGCGACCTTGACCGCTTGGCAGAGATTATCAACAATCCGCGTCGACCGGTGCAGTTGCTCTTTGCTGGGAAGGCGCATCCGCATGATATTGCAGGGCAAGACCTCATTAAGCGCATCTTTAATGTGTCGCTTATGCCCCAGTTCCGTGGTAAGCTGATCTTCTTGCCTAACTATGACATGGATTTGGCGCGCCGCATGGTGCAAGGGGTCGATGTGTGGCTCAATACGCCGACGCGTCCGTTGGAAGCCTCGGGCACGAGTGGGATGAAGGCGGTGATGAATGGCGTGTTACATTTTAGTGTCCTCGATGGCTGGTGGGTAGAAGGGTATGAAGAGGGCGCTGGTTGGGCGGTCACCAAGGAACGCACGTATGAAGTGCAGGAGATCCAGGATGAGCTTGATGCCGAGGTGCTCTACTCGACTATTGAGAATGAAATCGCGCCGCTGTATTATGATCGCAACACGCGGGAGTGTCCCGAGGGGTGGGTGCGTGCGATTCAGAAAAGTATGAGCGAGATCGCGCCGCGCTTTTCGACCACTCGGATGCAGGCGGATTATGTCGTGAAGTATTACGAACCGCAAGCTGCCTATCATCAGGAGCTTCTTGCCGGCGACGGAGCGGTTTTGCGTGAGCTCCTCGCGTGGAAAGAGCGCATGTTGGCAAATTGGGAGAAGGTGAGCGTCATCCGCGCCGAGGGGATCGGGATGGGGTCGCAAGCTATCTTGACTGGGCAGGAGTATACCGGTAGTGTGGTCTTAGACTTGGCCGATTTGTCGCCTGAGGATGTGGGAGTCGAACTCATCTTCACGGAGTTGCGTCCGGGTGAGAACGAAGTCGTGATTCACGGTCGTTTGCCTTACGTTTTCGATCACAGTAACGGTCCGCGCGCTGAGTACTTACTTCATTTCGTGCCGCCCTCTCCAGGGGTCTTTGACGTGGCGATAAGGCTCTATGCAAAGAATGAGCACCTCCGTCAACGGATGGATTTTGCCCTCGTAAGGTGGGTTTAGGAGAGTTGTTAGGGGGTGCACCGTCTTATGCGCTTCTTTATTGAAACGTATGGCTGTCAAATGAATGCGAATGACAGCGAAATTGTGGCTTCCCTGTTGGAGAGTACGGGCTTTCGGCTCGTACCCTCCAGCGAGGAGGCTGATATTGTCCTCATAAACACCTGTGCCATCCGCGACAATGCTGAGCAGCGCATTTATGGTCGTATCGCACAGTATAAGAAGCTTAAGCGCACCACGCGCAAGGGGCTTGTGATTGGTGTATTGGGGTGTATGGCAGGGCGCGTGAAGGAGGAGCTCCTTTCTCCCCGCGTGGGTGCTACGGTCGTGGTCGGTCCCGATGGCTATCGTTATTTACCCGAACTCTTGCGCGATGCGGTGAGCGGTACGCAGGGGATGTATACGCGTCTCTCGCGTACGGAAACTTATGCCGATATAGAGCCATTGCGGTATGGCGGGAATCGCGTGTCTGCGTTTACGTCGATTATGCGTGGGTGCAACTATGCGTGCACTTATTGCGTCGTCCCTTTTACACGCGGACCGGAACGGAGTCGGGACGTGAGGTCTATCTTGCAGGAGGTTCGGAAGCTTGCCGAGCAGGGGTATCGCGAGGTGACACTGCTCGGGCAAACCGTGGATAGTTACCGATGGAAGTCGCCAGAGGGACGGGTGGTCTCTTTTGCCGAGCTTTTAGCCCAAGTCGCAGAGGCGATACCGATGATAAGGGTTCGTTTTGCTACCTCACATCCCCATGATATGACCGAGGAGGTGTTGCGTGTCGTGGCTTCGTACCCTAATATCTGCCACCACATTCATTTACCCGTGCAGTCTGGCTCTACGGCGGTGTTGGAGCGGATGAAGCGCCGCTATACGCGCGAGGAGTATTTGGCGCAAATCGAGCGCATACGTACTCTCTTGCCCGATGCTGCCATCACGACCGACATCATCGCGGGTTTTACGGGCGAAACGCAAGCCGAGCACGAAGAAACGCTCTCGTTGATGGAGACCGTGCGTTTTGACCTTGCGTATATGTTTAAGTACTCCGAACGACCCGGTACTTACGCTCAACGCCGTATGGGCGATACTGTCTCTGAGGAGGTGAAGAGTGCTCGCCTACAAGAGATTATCGACTTGCAACAGGCGCACTCCTTGGCTGTCAATCAGAGCCACGTCGGGCAGATCTATGAGGTGCTGGTGGAGGGCTACTCGCATAAGTCTGAGGCAGACCAGTGTGGTCGTAATCCGCAAAACCAGATGATCGTGTTCCCATCGACTGACTGTCCCGTAGGGACGCTTTTGCGCGTGCGCGTGACAGAGGCTACGGCAAATACGCTGCTTGGGGGCGTTGTTTCATGAAAAGTGAGCTAACGATTACCCTCCTACAGGCGGATATTAAAGCGTGTGATCGCTCCATAAACCTAGCGCACTATACCGAGCTGTTGAAAGGGCGCGCGGAGGGGACTGATGTCCTCCTTTTACCCGAGATGTTTCCTACGGGCTTTCAGATGGATTCGGCTTACTTTGAGCCCCACCGTGGCGAATCGTTTGCATGGATGCAAGCGGTGGCGAAACAGTATGACTGTGCCGTTGGGGGGAGTATTGCCGTGCAGGATGGGGGGCGTAATTATAACCGGTTTTATCTGGTAGACCCATCGGGGACGTATGTGTATTACGACAAACGCAATCTGTTTCTCCTTGCTGGCGAAGAGAAGGTCTTTACAGCAGGAAGTGAGCGTGTGGTAGTGAACCACCATGGGTGGCGCTTGATGCTCCAAACCTGTTTTGACCTCCGTTTCCCAGAAACGGCGCGTAGCCGAGGAGACTACGACGTGTTGCTTTACACCGCCTCGTGGCCTTCGGCGCGCGACTTTGCGTGGCGTTCGTTGCTTGTTGCGCGGGCTATTGAGAACCAGTGTTATGTGGCAGCAGTGAACCGGGTCGGGGCAGATGCGAAGGGGGTTGCGCATATCGGTCATTCGGTCGTGTTAGACTTCGTAGGACAACCTGTGAACTCTCTGCCTGATGGGGTAGAGGGGGTGTTACAGGCGCGGTGTCGTCGGGAGATGCTGGGCAAGTTTCGAGAGTCATTCCCGCTTTTTTCCGCGAACCGTGAGAAATAGTTGATATAAGAAGAAACTACTATCTTTGCCTACAAAGAACTAACACAACAACTAGCAACCTATGAAACACGTAATTAGCCGATGGTGGGCAGGACTCGTTGTCCTGCTATTATCGTTTGTCCTTGTGTGGGTCTTGTGTCGCTGTCATGGTAGGCAAGGTAAGGTGACGGAGGAGGGCTGTGAAGGAAGTGGATATGTCGTCTACCAGCTTAACTGGCATGCCACGGGGGGCGAGTCGCTCTTGAATACCATTTTCCCTTCCGAACTTAAGCTTTACTTTTCGAAGCCCCATCTTCGAATGGAGATGCTGAGCATGGGGGGAATTGGTAAAGCCTTCTTTTTACTGAATACGCTCTCGGGCGAGGGGAATGTGATGGTCTCTATCGTGGGGGTGCGTTCGCGTTATCACGAAGTATTGGCAGACACAGAACAGTCGTTTCTCTTCAGCAATAAGCGAGCGGAGTCGATACCCCCGCCTCTAGATACGCTCTTTATGGGTGAGCATTGTCTGTTTACAGAGGCTACCCTTTCTCCGAACCCGACCGATCACTATCGGTTGATCTATAACCCTCGCTTGGGGTGGAAGGAGGTAAACAAGTTTAGTCCTTTTGAGGGTGTCGATGGCATCGTCCTTTCAGGGAGTTTCTGTCTTGGGCACATCCGCGTGGAAATGGAGGCTAAGGAGGTTGTCGCGTGTTGTGTCGACCCAAAGCTCTTTCAGGTCGACGCCGATTATAAGGAGGTCAGCCGCTCGACGATGGAGCAGCTGCTGGGGTTCGGTTTCTAGAGAAAAGTAAGATTGTGACAATAGATGCGGGGAAGAGTCTGGAATATGGGCTTATTCCTCGCATTTTCTTTTCCCGTTGAGCAAGACGCCTTTCAAGCAGGTCATTTCTCCTCTATGCATTTTTCCCTACCTTCGTAGACACATCGGAGGGCGAAATTATGGATATGCAAGGACGGTTGCCAGTAGGCATACAGACATTCGAAGACATTCGGAGAAGGGAGCTGTGTTATGTCGACAAGACGAAGTATGTGGCACAGCTTATCTCTTCCGGTTTTAAGAGTATCTTCCTGAGCCGCCCTCACCGCTTTGGCAAGAGCCTCTTCCTATCTACCCTCAAGGCGTATTTCGAAGGTAAAAAGGAGCTGTTTGAGGGGCTTTATATTGCGGGGGTCGAGGACGAGATGGCGCGTGTGCAGAAGCGAGAACCGTGGGAGGAGAGCCCAGTGCTCTACTTCGATTTCAATGCAAAAGACTATTCAACGTACAATAAGCTAACCAATCGGTTGGAGGCTCAGCTTTCTTATTTAGAGAAACTGTATGAAGTGCGAAGGGATCATGAAGACCCAGACGACCGCTTTATTCACCTGATTAGCTCGTTGTTTCGCAAAACGGGCAAGCAGGTGGTTATCCTTATTGACGAATATGACAAACCCCTCCTAGAGACCGTAACAGAAGAGGGGCTTAACGAAGCAAACCGTGTGATCCTCAAATCTTTTTATGAAGCGCTCAAGCAGTGTGACTCGTATATTCGTTTCGCTTTCCTGACGGGTATAACCAAGTTTAGTAAGACGACCCTCTTTAGCGGAGTGAATAACCTTGTGGATATTACCCTCGTCGATGACTATGCGGCGATTTGTGGCTTTACTGCGCAAGAGCTTTCCACCTACTTTGCTCCCGAGATCGAGCAACTAGCGCGCAACGAAGAGAGCACGGTCGAAGAGACAAGAGCGCGCCTCAAGAAAGAGTATGACGGTTATTGTTTTGCGCGTCAAGGCGAGCAGGTATATAATCCGTTTAGCTTGCTCAATGTCTTAGCCAAAGGCGAGTATGATTATTACTGGTTTGAGACAGCAACGCCCTCTTATCTTATCAATTACTTGAAACGGACGCGAGTCTTTGTACCGAACTTAGATACCGACTTGAAGATTGGCATCAATGCTATACAAGACTTTCGTTACAATGCGCAAGACTCGGTGATCCCGCTTCTGTTCCAAGCCGGTTACCTTACCATCAAGTCTTACCTGAAACAGGCGCGTCTTTTTCAGTTGGGTTACCCTAACGAAGAGGTACGTTTCGGTTTCTTGGAGGAGCTTCTTCCTCTTTACACCAGCTTTATTACGCGCGTCAACATTGAGCCGACAATCTGGGACTTGTATGAGCAGCTCGATCGCGCAGACCTCGCGGGCGCGATGAAACAGGTAGAGGACATTTTGGCGGGCATACTCTATGGGAATATCCCTAACGACGAGAGCGGACGCCCCCTCCGCGAACAGTACTACCAGTCGGTGCTCTATGCTGTTTTCCGTCTTTTAGGGCTTCATGCACAAGCGGAGGTCGTTTGTGCTACAGGGCGGGTAGACATGGTGGTCAAGACTGCGCACCATCTCTACATTTTCGAGTTTAAGGTGACAACGCAAGGCACGGCGCAGGATGCCATTACCCAGATCAAAGAGCGAGGGTATATCAAGATGTTTTCCTCGGACGATCGCCCCATTCATCTCGTGGGGGTGAGCTTTGACGAGAAAATGCGGAACATTGGGGAGTGGAAAGAGGTCTTAGTGCCCGACGGGCGGGAAGTGGAGGAGTAAGACATCTCCGACGATTCGATAGCAGTCGGTTGTTTTGAAAAGTAAAGGAGTCGCCTCGCAGGGGCATCTCCCTTGCTTTATAATAGGGGGGGCGCATAGCCCCCTTTATTCTTGCCACAATCCGCTATCTTTGCCCTCGGTAACACGCTGCGAATGGATATAAGGGAGGCATCTGCACGCATCACGGCTTTGGTAGAGGAGCTAAAGAGGCTCAATGAGTGCTATTACAACGAGAACAAGGAAGAAATTCCCAACCCCGTGTATGACGCGAAAAAAAAAGAGCTGGAGAAGCTCGAAGCCGATTTTCCACAACTCCGGCGTGGCGACTCTCCCACGGGGCGCGTGGGGGTAGACCGCGATAGTTTCTTTGAGAAGCTGCCGCACCGCATCCCGATGCTTTCGCTTGACAATACCTACTCATATGACGAGGTGCGGGAGTTTGACACGCGCATTCGCGAACAGCTCGGTTTTGCCCCCACCTACGTTTGCGAGTTAAAGTATGACGGTATGGCGCTCGCCCTTGTCTATGAAAAAGGGCATTTGCAGTATGCTGTCACGCGAGGCGATGGAGCAGAGGGCGACAACGTTACCAACAACATTTTGCAGATAACGACCATCCCACACGAGCTGCCGGGCGTGGACTTCGATGTTGAGGTGCGTGGCGAGGTCTATATGCTAAACTCCTATTTTGAGGAACAGGAAGCCGACCCAACTCGCAAACTCAAGCTTAAAACGCCACGTAACGCCACCTCGGGCACGGTCAAGTCTCACGACCCGAGCAAGGTCGCCGAGCGTCGGCTACAGTTCGTCGGTTACCAGTATTACGGTACGCCGCTTGCCAAGACGCACTTTGAGACGATCGACCAGTTGCAAGCATGGGGAATCCCGACGGGGGCGCTACGAGCGCGCTGTAAAGATATCGATGAGGTGCTCGCTACCATCGAGGCGTGGAAGACCCTCCGGCAAAGCCAAGATTATGACACCGATGGGGCTGTGGTCAAGGTTGATGACCTCGAGCTACGCGCGAAGTTGGGCGCTACGGCTCACGCGCCGCGTTGGGCAATCGCTTATAAATATCCGCCCGAGCGAAAGGAGACACGCCTTAAGAATGTGCGTTTCCAAGTCGGACGCTCAGGGATCATAACCCCTGTGGCAGAGCTAGAAACAGTAAAACTCAATCACGCCGATATTAGCAATGCGACGCTCCACAATGCCGAGCAGCTTGTTCGTTTAGACCTTCACGAACACGATATGGTGCTTATTGAGCGGGCAGGGGAGGTGATCCCTAAGATCGTGGGCGTAAACCCCTCCAAACGCGAACCTGGGGCGAAGCCTGTGACCTACCCTACGTGTTGTCCCTCGTGTGGTACGCCGTTACAACAGCGGGAGGGACAAGTTTATTACTTCTGCCCCAACCATGCGGGGTGTATGGCACAACACATTGCCCAAACCATTTATTTCGTTTCGCGCCCTGCGCTAGATATCCGTTCGGTGGCGGAGAAAAAGATAGAAGAGTGGTATCGGAATGGTTTACTCCACGCTCCACTCGACCTCTATACACTCACCCTCGAGCGTTTGGAGAGCTATAAGCGTTCCCAATTTAAGGAAAGTGACTATGACAGTGTCTTGAATGGGGAGCGTGTCTTGAAGCGACAGGCGGCCTTGAGCTTGAAGCTCTACATAGCCTCGTCTGAAAAACTTCTTGAACAAATCGCACTTTCCACGCATCGCCCCGTGGAGGCGCTACTGGTAGGGCTTGGCGTGCCGAATCTTGGCGAGGTGCAGTCAGAGGTCTTGTTGGCACACTTTGGTTCGTTAGAGCGGCTTGCCTCAGCGACCGTGGAAGAGATGAGCGAGATTCCCGGCGTGGGCGCGATCGTCGCCGCTGACGTTTGGGACTATTTTCACTCCCCTGCAAACGAAGCTTTAATACCCCATTTACGCGCTTTAGGTTTTGACTTGACCTATCACCCCCACGTTGCTCTTTCTGATAGCCTAGAGGGGGAATTTGTCGTTGTTACGGGCAAGTTTAGCCAAGTGGGTTCGCGCCCCGAGGTCGTCAAGCGCATCAAGGAGATGGGGGCGACCGTGCAGAGCAGCATCGGGGGAACGACGACGCTCCTTATTGCGGGGGTACGCCCTAACGACAAGAAGCTGAAGCAAGCCCACGAGCGTGGCATTCGTATCCTCACCGAGGAGGAATTTTCTGACCTATTAGGCGATTAACCGATAACGGACATGTTTACCGGACTCAAACGTTGGTGGAGTTTCAAACGTCTCGCACATCAACCGCCTGCACGGCGCGGAGCACGGCAGTTGCGACGCTGGTCGTCGTGTCAGTCGTTTTTGCTACTGCTAGACCCCATGGATGTGCGCGCCTCCGAACATCTGCAGCACTTCGTTGCCGAGCTCAAAAAACAGGGTAAGCGGGTCGATGTCTGTACCTATAGCGACGCGAAGGAGTTACCGGCACACCTCAAGGTGTTGAACTATATGACCATCTTCCGTCCACTGGATGTTAACTGGTACGAACGTCCGGTTTCGGAGCGTGCTCTTTATATCTCGAATCTTGCGGCGGATCTGCTGATTGACTTTACGCACAACTCGTCGATGCCCCTCCGCTGGCTATGTCACCTTTCGCATGCAAGTGTTAAGGTCGGTTTCTATCCGAATGCTGGGGTGGCTTATGACTTCACGATAGAGGCGGGGGAGGGTTCGAGCACACGTGAGCGGATCGAGCTCTTAAAACAGTATCTCGGCGAGGGGCTTACGGAGGCGTAGTTGCCTCGCTCCTCCTACGTCCATTTCCCAAAACATCTTTTTCAACCATGGATTTACAAGGTTTAGGCGTTGCACTCATTACTCCTTTTGACGCTACGGGCGCGATAGATCGGGCAGCTACTGAGCGTTTGGTGAACTATCTTTTGGCGCGGAATACCGACTTCTTCGTTGTGCTTGGTACCACGGGCGAGACGCCCACGCTTTCGCCTGAAGAACAACGAGCTTACCTCTCGCACGTGATACAGCTCGTGGGCGGTCGCAAACCCATCGTCGTGGGCAAGAGTTCAAACAACACGACGCGCCTTGTGGATGAGCTTCAAACTATGGACTATACGGGTGTGGACTATCTTCTTTCCGCTGTGCCTAGTTACAACAAGCCTAATCAAGAGGGGATTTACCAGCATTTCGCCGCAGTGGCTAAAGCCGCTCAACGCCCCGTCTTGCTTTACAATGTGCCGGGACGTACGGGGGTGAATATGACGGCAGCGACGACCCTCCGCCTCGCTCACGCCTTTCCAAACATTGTGGGTGTTAAGGAAGC
>CALHZE010000133.1 GCA_938040915.1 uncultured Bacteroidia bacterium
GAGAGTGAGGAGGGGATGATTGTGACACTTCGTATCCCTCTCACTGTGACTTGACACGTAGCGCGCTGGCTGGGATCATCTGTGCTTGTGGCGGTGATGGTCGCTGTGCCAAGGGCAAGGGCGGTCACCTCGCCGGTCACCTTGTTAACCGCTGCGATTGTAGGGGCGTCACTACGCCATATAACCTCTTGGCTAAGCCCGTCAGAGGCGAATATATCGGCTCTTAATGTACTTAAATGTGACACCGTTAAGGAAAGCTCGCTCGGGGTGATGCGCACCCGTATGTAGCGGGGGTCGTGCGTACAACCATTGATCGTCCACCCTTTGGTGCGGAGTGTGGAGACAGGGGCTTGCCACGCATATTGTAGATCAGAAGCCTCCAACGTAACCGACTCTAGGTAAGACTCGTTAGCCCACCTTTCGAGTGTCTTTGAGAAATTCTCTATATCGATGCCACTTTTGCCTAGTCCGATATGGGTACATTTCTCAAGTTTCCACGCCCCGAGGTCTTGGTTAAAGCTCGTGCATCCTTGGAATATCTTCTTCATGTTCACAACCTCGCTTACATCCCACTCGTTGAGTGGTTGGTTAAAAGACTGACAGTTAAGGAACATTCCCTCCATGTCCGTCACCTCATAGACCTCCCAGCTATTGAGTGGCTGATTAAAGTTCTGACAGTCTTCGAACATGCCAGACATCTTGGTAACCCGCCTCACGTACCACTTGTCGAGAGGTTGGTTAAAAGTTTTACAGCCGTTAAACAGCCCCTTCATCTCTTTCACGCTGTGGACATTCCACGAGTCGATCGGCTGGTTAAACGTCTCACAGCCGTTAAACATACCATTCATGGTGGTTACCTTACTCACGTCCCATAGGAATAGAGGTTGGTCAAAAGCTTTACAACCAGAGAACACGCCGTCCATGTCGGTCACGCTTCCTGTATTCCAATTGTTGAGGGGTTGATTAAAGACCTCACACTCGACGAACAGGTTGTTCAGGCTCTCTACGTGTCGCACATCCCAATCGTCGAGTGGCGCATTGAAAGAATGGCATTTGTAGAACATCGACGACATGTCCTTTACTTGCTCCAGGTTGGGCGCGTCGATCCCGTCGGCAAACTGCATATTCTCACAGTGGCTAAAAGCACCTTGCATGTTTTGCCACTTGACATCGCCAAATTGGTTGACGAAGAGGAGCGCCTTTTCGCTATTCCCATGCGATGCTTGAAACCTCGTTATCCCCTCGGGGGCTGCAGTTACTTTGTAGTTCCCTGGCGTGGGGGCGGTAAAGGAGAAATTGTCGTCAACGCCTGTTTGTTGCGTGATGAGTGTCCCGTCGTCTTCGCGCTCGACGCTCACGTTAAAGGAGCCGATGATGCCGGGTTTTATTACCTGTCCTGACGTTTCTGCTCTCCACACGGTGATAAACGGACGCCCCTCGGCAGACACCGTGCCTCGGCTCGCCCACCAGAGTAAGCCAAGGGTGAGGAGGAGGGCGAGTGTGTCGAGTCTACTTCGTTTCATCTTGCTTTGCTGTTCTCGTTCTTTCCCTTTAGTGACGAAAGTTCTGAAAAAAGAACGGAAAGAGCAAAAAGTATTGGCGAAGGCGGTCGTGTGCCCCACTCCTCGATTGTCTGGAGAGAGTACCTTTTTCATACCTTTACTGCGCAGATCAATATCGCAAGGTAACTATGGAGAATCATGCGCAACCCTCTACCACGCCCCAAGTTTCTAAGCAAAACGTTTGGGAGAGGAAACTCCTCGATCTTTCGCTTCGCAACCCACTCGTCAACTTGCGGCTTACGCGTAGCATCCTCCCCTTGCTTACGCCCAACGTTGCCGAACTCGAAGACCGCCTTGCCGACAAGTGTGACTTCTCCCTTTACCCCATCCCCGAGGCGTGGAGAGATACCTTCGAAGAAAAGGCACTATACCACCCCATAAATGCTGAATCAGAACAGGGGCGCACTCTTGTTCGCAAGTTTGCCTTAAAAGAACTTTATGTGCCACTTACGGGCGAAATATTAGATAAATCGGTCGTCTACCTCTATCGCGCCGCGCGCTCCTCGCTCCAAGAGAATGGCGCGAACTCGCTTTTCGTCGCCCTCGGGTTACTGGCGTGGTATGAGACGCCCTCGGCAGACGAGCCGCGTTATGCCCCCATTGTCCTTGTCCCCGTTGACTTGGTGCGTAAACCTGCGCGTCAGGGTTACCTCCTTCGCCCGCGCGACGAAGACCCCATGATCAACATAACCCTCCTTGAGAAGTTGCGGCAAGACTTCCAGATCACGGTCGAGGGGCTTGACCCACTCCCCCATGACGACCACGGTCTTGACCTCCCGCTCATCTTCCGAACTCTCCGCGATGCCGTGCAAGGGATGCCCCGTTGGGAGCTCTGCGAGCACGCTCTTTTGGGGCTCTTCTCTTTCAGCAAGTTTGTCATGTGGAATGATATCCACCACAACGCTCACCTTTTGGCGCGTAATCTTGTGGTGAAAAGTCTCTTGGCGCAAGCGAATGTGGGGATATCCTCCCTCACCGAGGTCGTTGACCCCGACGCGACGTATGACCCCAGCGACGTTGCCCTCCCTGTCCCAGCCGATGCCTACCAGCTACGCGCCGTTTTAGCGGCTGGCGAGGGGAAGAGCTTCGTCCTCCACGGACCTCCGGGGACGGGCAAGTCGCAGACCATCACCAATATCATTGCCAACGCCCTCTATCAGGGCAAACGCGTCCTTTTTGTCGCAGAGAAGATGGCGGCGCTCAGCGTAGTGCAGCAGCGCCTTAATCGTCTCGGTCTTGAGCCCTTCTGTCTCGAGCTCTTTTCCCACAAATCTAGCAAGAGCGAGGTGTTGGCACAGTTCCGCGCTGTGCTCGAAATGGAACAAACGCCCCATCAACCGACCTACACGCAACAGGCAGCGCGCCTCCGTCGCTTGCGTTCGGGACTTGCGGAGTTTGCCAAAGAGATGCATCAGCCCCTCCCTTCCGGTCTGTCGCTCTATGACCTCATGGCGCGTTACGACTCCTTGCGCAACACGGGGGTTGCCCCTGTAGATTCGCTCAGTTTCCCCGCCTCATTTTCGTCGCTTACCCAGACTGATTGGGCAGACCTCGGCGAGTGGCTGAGTCGCACCGAAACAGCCCTCCGTCTCTGTGGTAACCTCGCCGAGCATCCGCTTCGGGCGATCGCACAAGTGGATTATACTCCTGTTTTCGAAGAGGAGCTCCGCCACGCGCTGGCATCGCTTTTGTTGCAGCTCCCCGACGTTTCTCCCCGCGTGACCGCCGAGGTGAAAGCGCTTTTGGGAGAAACGTACGTCCTCAAGACGCGCGAACAGTTTGCCGCGTGGAGTGACTTACTAACCTTGCTCGCGAGTGGGCAACCGATTCTCGCACGCCTCGTGGTGGAACAAGACACTGAGAGCGCCGTGGAGCGTCTCCGTGCGATTCTTGAGCACGCCCTAGAAATGCAGCAGTGGGGCAAAACCATCATGCGCAATTATGACCCTGAGCTTCTGCAACAAGACTTCCGCAAGTTGGAAAGGAGCTATCGTTACACGACTGCGTCATTTTTCCTCACTCGCTTGGTGGTCAAGCGTAAGCTGCGAAAGAGGCTCGAGCGTTACCACCTCCTTCATCGAGTCGAAGCAGAGCAGCTCCCCGCCCTCTTCGAACAGCTTCGGAATTACCACACCGAGCGAGCAACCCTCCTTTCAGAGACCGTCTTCCTCACTTCGCTTTTTCGCCACGCTGATTGGTTAGCGTATGACTATGATTGGGTTCACGTTAAAACGAGCTTTGAGACCACCGTGCGCTTCATCCAGTGTCTTAAGATTTTGGCGGAGGGAGAGGACGAATGGGCGCTGCGCAAGCGCGTTATTCGCCACTGGAGCATGCTTTCTGGCGATGGGCAGCGAGACGTCCCTGCTTGGTCGGCGTCGCTTGTTGAGGTGCTCCCCATCCGTCAAGCCATAGACCTTGTTGACTCCCTTTTGCCCCCACCCGAGTTGCCGCCGTTGCCTTATCTCGAGGCGTTGGGCGCGCTCTATACCCCCATCCTTGAGGGGTTGCCGCTACTGCGCGATTGGGCTCATTGGCTGCAGTGTGCGGCTGAGCTCGCTACGCGGGGCTTGGGAGATCTTGTGCGCCACCTTGTCAAGGGGCTTGTCCCCACAGAGCGTCTTAAGGACACGGTGCTCATTTCGCTTTATGCCTACCTCATTCGTTATCTAGTGAGCGCAGCGCCGCATCTATCACACTTCAATAGCCACCTCTTTGAGGAAGAGATCGCCCTCTTTCGGAAGCGCTCGCAGGAGTTCGAACTGCTTACACAGCGGGAGCTCCGTGCGCGTCTCGGGGCAAAACTCGCTGACGTCTTGCAAGACCCCGCCTATGCCCCCGAGCTCGGCTTCCTCCAGCGTAAGGTGCTCAGCAACGGACGGGGGACGCCCCTCCGCAAGTTCTTTGAGGGGATTCCCAACCTCCTCCAGCGTCTGAAGCCCTGTATGTTGATGAGCCCCATCTCCGTGGCGCAATACCTTGACCTTGCCCTACCCCCCTTTGATTTGCTGATCTTTGACGAGGCATCGCAGCTCCCGACCGGTGAGGCCGTGGGGGCGATGGCGCGAGCGAAAGAGGTGGTGGTGGTCGGAGACCCCAAGCAGATGCCCCCGACCGCCTTCTTCGCTACCTCAAAGGAAGACGAAGAGAACCTCGAGCTCGAAGACCTTGAGAGTATCCTTGACGACACCCTTGCGATCCCCCTGCCTTCGCTCTACCTCCGCGGGCACTACCGCAGTAAGCATGAGAGCTTGATCGCTTTTAGCAATGCGCACTTCTACGATAGTCAACTCCTCACCTTCCCAAGCCCTGACGACCGGAAGAGTCAAGTCTTCCTCCACCCCATCGAGGGGGTTTATGACCGAGGAAAATCGCGCACCAACGAACGGGAGGCACAAGCCGTGGTGAACGCCGTCTTAGAGCACCTTAAGAACCCCATGCGTCGCCAGCATTCCCTCGGCATCGTGACGTTTAGTGTGCCGCAACAGACCGTGGTTGAGGACCTGTTAGCCGACGCCTTTGCCGCACACCCCGACCTCGACGCCCTTGACGCACAGTCTGACGAACCCGTCT
This sequence comes from uncultured Bacteroidia bacterium, assembly GCA_938040915.1. Classification (GTDB taxonomy): domain Bacteria; phylum Bacteroidota; class Bacteroidia; order Bacteroidales; family CAJPTX01; genus Bacteroides_D. Next base: position 5,136 of record CALHZE010000133.1, read on the forward strand.
TTGTCAAGAACCTTGAGAATGTGCAGGGCGATGAGCGCGACATCATCCTCTTCTCTATTGGCTACGGTCCGGATGCCGACGGCAACTTGTCGCATAACTTCGGTCCGTTGAACCAAAAAGGGGGGTGGCGACGACTCAATGTGGCAATCACGCGGGCGCGGTATGAGATGCATATCTTTACGACCCTCCATTACGCGCAGATTGACCCTAAGCGCTCTAGTGCCTTGGGAGTACAGGCGCTGCGAGACTTCCTCGAATTTGCGGAAAAGGGGACGCCCTTCCGGCAAAGCGCGCCTCAGAGAGAGGAGGTGTCCCCTGATCTTATTTACCTTGTGGCAGAGGCGCTCCGTGCCCGCGGGCATCAAGTAGACACTCACGTCGGGGCATCTATGTTTACGGTAGACCTTGCTATCGTAGACCCCGCCAACCCCTCCCACTATTTGCTTGGCATCTTGTGTGATGGCGCAAGTTACCAAGCTGCCCCCACGGTGGGCGACCGCGAGGTGATTCGTCCGCAGGCGCTTCACGCCCTCGGGTGGCGTCTTTTCCGACTCTGGGCACTCGACTGGTTCTACCGGCGCGAAGAAACGCTGACCAAAATAGAGGACGCCTTAGCGCTAGGCAGCGAGTCAAGGTCACTACAAGCTATCTAACCCCAGTTTTTTGTTTACATACACACCACACCCCATGGATACGCCCACGCCCCCTTTCCAGCTCATCGCCACCGATCTCGATGGGACGCTCCTCCGCACAGACCAATCCATCGGCGAAGAAGATCGAAAAGCCCTCGAGGCATGTGGTGAGCGGGGGATTGTCCGTGTCGCCGCCACGGGTCGCTCTTATTACTCTGCCCAGCGTGTGTTGAGTGACGATGCGCCCATTGACTACCTTGTCTTCTCTTGTGGTGCAGGGGTGCTCCGGTGGCGTGATCGTGAGTTGCTTCACGCTCGGATGTTCCCGCCACACGAGGCGCTGGCGATTGGCAACCGACTCCGTTCCCTTGAGCTCGACTTTATGGTGCACACCACAATCCCAGACAATCACCTCTTTTGGTACTCGGCTCGTCAAGAGAACCCCGACCTCACTGCACGCATTGCTCACTATGCTCAGTGCGTAAGGGGCGAGCTCTCTGACGAGGCATATCAGATGCCCGTCACCCAATTTCTCGTTACACTTTCGTGTGATGAAACGGTGTTTGGTGGGTTGCAGGATCACTTCGCGCCGTTTGCCGAGACGATTCGTTCCACATCGCCCTTTTTACCCGAGTATAAGTGGCTCGAGCTTTTCCCCCGCGGGGTTAACAAGGGGACGGGGCTCGAGTGGTTGTGTGCTACGTTGGGGGTTGCGGCGGAAAAATGTCGCGTCGTGGGCAATGACTACAACGACCTCGCCATGCTCGAGCGCTTCCCCCAGAGCTACGTCGTGGCGAATGCGCCTCTCGCCCTGCGCGAGCGTTTCCGTGTGGTCAGCGACCACAATGCCTGTGGCGTGGCTGAGGCGATAGGGTTGTAACGGAGGGAACTCTGCGCCCCTTCTATACTAACACCCCTACCTTAGACGTTTCTTTTCAAGTTTAATAGAGTATAGGGGGGTTAAGATGAAAGTTTGGCAATTAGGCATTTGCGGCTTCCTTTTCGGGGGGCTTTTGTTGGGGGGGCACTATGAGGCGACTGCGCAACTCAATCTGAACGAGCTCGATGGGCGTAGGTCAGAATCGGGCGGCGTGAAGCGCAATCTCTTACGCCCCGCCGTTCCGTTGCTCTCGATAGCCCCAGACTCCCGTTCCTCGGCAATGGGCGACGTGGGGGTAGCCTCCTCGCCCGACGTCTTTAGCCAACACTGGAACTCGGCCAAGTATGCCATGCTCCCGAAAAAGTGGGGGGCGGCTGTCTCCTACATCCCATGGTTGCGGAAGTTGACCAACGAGATCAACTTAGCCTACCTTGTCGGCTATTACCGCATCGACAAGATGCAGAGCCTCTCAGCCTCCTTACGCTACTTCTCTATGGGGCAAATGACCTTTATTGACGAACAGGGAAACAAGCTCTCGTCACACAACCCCAACGAGTTTGCGCTCGACATCGCCTACTCGCGACTCTTTCTGCAAAACTTTAGTGGGGCGGTCGCCTTCCGTGTCATCCGCTCTGACCTCACGGGGGGCTTCTCGCAACAAAATGCCGTGGGGACAAACAAAGCAGGCATGTCGTATGCGGCAGACGTAGCCCTCTATTATCAAAACAACCTCAAACTCGGGGCGCTCCCCGCACAGTATGGACTCGGGTTTACGCTCACCAACATCGGTTCAAAGCTTTCTTACAACGACGTTTATAACAACTTCATCCCTATTACCCTCCGCCTCGGTGGGCGCTTCTCCGCAGATGTGGATAGCTATAACCGGCTTTCTGCCGAGCTCAACGCCTCTAAGCTTCTTATTCCGACCCCGCCGATCTATGACAAAGATCATAAAATTGTCAAGGGGATGAACCCTGACGTGGCGGTCATCTCGGGGATGCTCCAGTCTTTTTATGACGCACCTGGGGGCGCGGAAGAGGAATTCCAGGAAATCTACTGGGGCTTTGGCGTGGAGTACTCTTATGCCAACCTATTGGCGCTCCGCACGGGCTATTATTTCGAACACGAGAATAAGGGCGGACGGCAATACCTTACCCTCGGGGTGGGGGTGACCTACAATGTGATTGGGCTCGACGCCTCTTACATCATTCCTAGTGCGGGCTTTAACAGCCCATTGGCTAACACGCTCCGCTTCTCGCTCATGGTCAACTTTGACCAACAGAAAAGTTCGGGGCGTCGCCGCAGAGGGTAAAACCCCCTCCCCGCTGATGACTCAAATCCGGATTGGCTCAGGCTACGACGTGCACCGTTTGGTGGCAGGTCGTAGCCTTGTTTTATGTGGTGTGGTCGTCCCCTCGCCCGTCGGGGAGGAGGCGCACTCTGATGGCGACGTGGCGCTCCACGCGCTTTGTGATGCCCTTTTGGGTGCGCTTGCCTTGGGCGACATCGGTAAGCTCTTTCCCGACACCGACCCACAGTATAAGGACGTTGATAGCCGTCGGCTTCTCCGCGCTGTGCATGCTGAGGTGGTGGCGCGGGGGTGGCGGGTCGGCAATCTAGACCTTACGATCTTGTTACAGACACCGAAGTTACGACCGCATATTGACGCTATGCGTGAGGTGTTGTCAACCGACCTTGCCTTGCCGTTAGATTGTGTGAGTGTCAAGGCGACCACGACCGAGCGTTTGGGTTTCGTCGGGCGTGGCGAGGGGATTGCTGCCGAAGCAGTGGTTTTGCTGGAGCGGGACTAAGAGGAAGGGGGCAAAAGCCCTAAGCAGACGCGCATCACGTTGCGTCTGTACTACAAAAACACCCCTTGCGTATCATTTAAGCGGACGCATCACGTTGCGTCCCTACAAAGATCATTGGGATTATCCCCTCGCACGGAGATTTGCGCGTGTCTCGCTACCCCAATAACCCCTCGGCGATTTGCAGTGCCAACGAGGGGTCTTGCGCCGAGGGCAAGCGCCGGATCAAGTCGGGGTGTATCGGGACAAGCACCTCCTCCCCCGTCGGGCGCGCCACCACCAGTAGGGTGCTGTAAGAATATTGCTCGTAACCCACTACCTCGCCCACCAGCGCTTGATGCTGGTCTACGAGCGTGCAACCGATAAGGAGATCGAGCGGCATCTCCTCTTCTTCGTCCTCTTCGAGCGCAAGAAACGCCGAGACGGGGAGGAGAAGCTCTGCCCCACAAAGCTCGGTCGGTAGGAGTCCATCACGCCCTGACTCAAAGTAAAGCACCAGACTCCCCTCTGCGCGTTCCTCTGCATTCACAAGCTTAAAGGGCACGGGCAACCCGTCAAGCGCAACAAAGAGAAAATCACCCGCCGCATGGGGGATTTGCTCCAACACAAAGGGATCGTAGCACTGGGCTACGATCCCTCCGTTAATTCCTATCGTCTTTACAAGACGTCCCCACGCGCGAAACGCCTCTCCCATGGGGGAGACGCTTGTAGGGGCAAGGTCGGTCATTATGCTTCTGCCGGAGTCCCTTCTGCCGGCGCTGCTTCACTTTCCTGAGTAGCCTCGGCTGCAGCAGCCGCCTTACGTGCTTGTTGCGCCTTGATACGCGCTTCGTTTATCTTAGACTCAGCGGCAAGACGAGTCTTTGCCGTGTTTTGCTTCTTAGAGGAAAGCTCTTGACGCTTAGCCTCGATCTTCGCTTCCTTTTCCTGCATCCAAGCTGCGAAACGACGATCGGCTTCTTCTTGCGAGAATGCTCCCTTGGCTACCCCACCTTGGAGGTGCTTACGCAACAAAACCCCCTTGTAAGAGAGGATGCGGTTGGTGGTCAACGTGGGCTGTGCCCCTTGGGTGAGCCAATAGAGCGCACGCTCTACGTCGAGGTCGATGGTGGCGGGGTTGGTCATCGGGTCATACGAACCGATGCGCTCAATGAAACGCCCATCGCGCGGTGCACGACTGTCGGCAACCACGATGTGATAGAAAGGTCTAGCCTTGCGCCCGTGACGGCTTAAACGTAACTTAACTGCCATTTTAGTAAAACTCGTTTATGAATGACTGGCATACACACACTCTCTGTATGCTTATACGCCACAAAGGTAGTAATTTTCCCTAGAGCAATCCCCCCGCGGGTTCCCTTCGCAACCACCCAAACCACGCCACGACCGTCGCAGCTCGACGCCTCAGCGTGCTCGGCGAAAGACGAGGCAACCACGGGGCTATAAGCGACATCACCTGTTCGGTTGTGAGTGGCTGCCCCTCGCCCGCCAGATAGGCTTGACACACGGCGCGAAAGGGCGGGTGGGCAAACAGTTTTTCAAACAGTGCGATATGCCGCCCGTAGAGCGACTGTGAAAATATCCACTCGCCACGTTGCGTAAGGCGATAACGCCCCGAGCGTCCCACACCGACCTCGTCAATGAGACCAAGATACCTCCCCGCCGCAAGGTAATAGTCGGTCTGGCGAGCTGCGAAACCATACCGTTGCGTGATACTCGGCTTGTCGATGGGTGCTTGCGTGTAAAGTATCTCACAAAGATTGACCAAGCGCTCAAAACTATCTGCCTGTGGGAAGGGGAGGTGGGGCTCGGGCTCAACGCGCGTACTGGCAAGCAAGGAACGCATTGAGGCAAGAGAAAATGACTCGTCATCAATGCGATAGCGTTGACTCTTTACAAGCTCGATGGAATGGTAGTGACTCTCTACCGAAAAACGATACTCGCGAAGGTGAAACGTACCATCCGTATACGTGAGATAGAGCAAACGTACAGGCTTGCGGACACGCGAACACCAAAGACGGTAAGGGTAGTAGAGTTGCCGCACGATAAAGTCGTCTGCCAAGTGATTCTTAGCCTCTATCAGATAAAGCGCCTCTGCCGATTCGTAACCGGCGTCTATCTCCACCTGCGCATTCTCCACCTGTAAGCGGAGGGACTGGGTCGTTGTCGCTATTTCAAATGCAAAACGTCCTGTCCCCATGCGCCCCCCAACTGAAGCATAAAAAGGGGTATCGTCGCCCGTAAAGTGCTTGAAAATACCCAAGTGTAGTGCAAGGAGAATGGCGCTAGATTCGTTAGAAATGAGCTCTGGGCGCAGGCTCTCTAGCGACAACGTCGGTTTGATATGAAGGATCGGGACGCGTGACGTATCAAAGTGTTGATAGGCAAGAAAACGCCCAATGGTATATGTGCCACGAGAGGTCGGGAGGATCGCAAGGTGGTTCGCACGAAAAAGTTCGGGGAGTTGCGTGCTATGGTCAAACTTGGTCATAAGCCGTGCCTCTCGCACAGCGTTAATCTCCGTGGCAGAGATTTCTACACAAGGGGCTTCTTTGAGACGCTCAAGGAGGGTGTGGGTGGTAAAGAGGCGTTCCCACGCACGGTCATTTTTAGACCCCTCAACATTCGACATAGTTGCGAATAATGAGCTCGGAAACTGCCCCTCGCCCCGTACCCTTCGAGTTCACCGCTCGCACCGCCTGCACCGTCGTAAGCTCAAACTCGGCATAGAGCTCGCGAATGAGCGGCGTATCAGAATTCGACTGCATAAAGCGCACCCCACGCCGATGGAGTGCACGACACGCGTCGCGCAACCGCTCCTGATCGCTGGCTTTCCACCCTCCCTGCACATAGCCCGTAAAGCTCGAGGTGTCTGAGAGCGGGTGATAGGGAGGGTCGAGGTAAACGAATGCCGTCGCGGGGAGTTGCTCTAACACCTCTTGGTAGTCTCCATGGGTGAGAGTGACCTCCGCATGGTTGAGGTAGTGGCTCACCGCGAGGATGTTCTCTCGATTGACAATATTGGGGTGCTTGTAACGCCCGTAAGGCGAGTTAAACTCGCCCGCATTATTGACGCGAAACAGCCCGTTGTAACAAGTCTTGTTGAGATAGATAAACCGCGAGGCGCGCTCAAGTGGCGAGCGTGAGGCGAAGTTGGGGTCGCGGTCTTGCATCCGGAGCTGGTAGAAATACTCAGACGTGTTGAGGTGTTGCCCCAGATGGGAAACGAGCTCGTGGGGCGTATCGCGTACGACGCGATACATGTTCATCAGCTCTGCGTTGAGGTCGCCGACCACAGCCCTCCGTGGCTGTAGCGCCCAAAGGAGCGCCCCACCGCCGAGAAAGGGTTCGCAATAGGGGGTCTCCTGCCACCCCTTGGGCAGATGAGACTGTAGCGTAGGCAACAATTGCCGTTTCCCTCCCGCCCATTTCACAATAGGCGCGATAGCGGGTTGTGTTCCTTTTGTCTGCTGTACTTTGGGCATCTCGGTTGGGCAAAGGTAGGAAAAAAGGCTGACCACGCCCCTGCCTATCCTCTCATCATTGCCCTATAATGGCTGCTAGCCGGCGCTGGCGTAATTCTCTGAAAAGTGACTAAGTTCGTGACAGAGTTCGGTGCACAACCGTACACGAACCAGCCTAGCTG
>CALHZE010000134.1 GCA_938040915.1 uncultured Bacteroidia bacterium
GCGCGCAATAATACCGGCAAACATTAATCACCCAGAGTCAGAACCGATGATTATCGGGCGCAATTTCCTCGTGAAGATTAACGCTAACATCGGCAATTCGGCGATTACGTCCAGCATTCATGAGGAGGTTGAAAAATCAGTCTGGGCATCACGCTGGGGGGCAGACACAGTGATGGATCTCTCTACCGGAGATAATATCCACGAGACGCGTGAGTGGATCATTCGGAACTCGCCGGTGCCGCTATACCAAGCCTTAGAGAAGATAGAGGGGGATATCGAAAAGTTGTCGTGGGAGATTTACCGCGACACGATCATCGAACAAGCCGAGCAAGGGGTGGATTATTTCACGATACATGCTGGGCTATTGCGTGAGTATGTAAAGTATACGGCACAGCGAGTTACGGGCATCGTCTCGCGTGGAGGTGCTATTATGGCTAAGTGGAGTTATCTCCATCGGAAACAGAACTTCCTTTACGACCATTTTGATGAGATCTGTGATATCCTCGCCGCTTATGATGTGGCCGTATCGTTGGGCGATGGTTTGCGCCCAGGCTCTATCGCTGATGCGAATGATAAAGCGCAGTTCTCTGAGCTTGAAACGTTAGGGGAGCTGGCGCAGCGCGCGTGGGCAAAAAACGTGCAGGTGATGATAGAGGGACCAGGGCACGTGCAGATGGATAAGATCCCCGTGAATGCGGAGATGGAGCAACGGATTTGTCACGATGCGCCATTCTATACGCTTGGACCGCTTGTTACAGATATTGCGCCAGGTTATGACCACATTACTTCGGCTATCGGTGGGGCTATTATCGGGCACGCTGGCACGGCGATGCTTTGCTATGTGACACCGAAAGAGCATCTCGGGCTTCCTAATCGAGACGATGTAAAGGAGGGGGTCATTACCTACAAGCTCGCGGCGCACGCAGTGGATTTGGCTAAAGGTCACCCCTCGGCTCAGTATCGCGACAATGCCATGAGTAAGGCGCGTTTCGAGTTTCGGTGGGAGGATCAGTTTCACCTTTCCCTCGATCCAGACAGGGCGAAAGCCTACCATGACGAGACCCTCCCTGACGAGACTAACAAGACAGAGCACTTCTGTAGTATGTGTGGAAAGAAGTTTTGCTCAATGCGTACTTCAATGCAAGTAAGGGAGTTAGCGAAACACGAAGAGGAATAGTGAAAAGATTGAAGGTGTTGCGAGGTGTTCGCAACACCTTTTTTTTATCTTTGTGTGGGCGCACGAGGGTGCGCTAGTCATTCTCAAAACAACGTACTTTCTAAAAAAACATAAAGCAGACGGGCATGAAGAGCTTAGATTTGTCAATCTATGGGATTGAGAACCCCACCGAGGTCGTCTACAATCCCTCTTATGATTACCTCTACGAACAGGAGCTATCGCCGACCTTAACGGGTTGCGAACGTGGAGTGCTGACCGAGCTCGGGGCAGTCAATGTCGATACGGGGGTCTTTACAGGTCGTTCGCCCAAGGACAAGTATATCGTTCGCAACGAGGAAACGGAAAAGCATGTGTGGTGGGCGACACCCGGCAAGAAGAGCTCGGACAACAAACCCATGAGTCAAGAAACATGGGAATACCTCAAGAAGATTAGCGCGAAGCAACTCAGCGGGAAGAAGCTCTTTGTGACCGATTGCTACTGTGGAGCGAATGAGAATACGCGGATCTGCGTGCGTTTCATCTGTGAAGTGGCGTGGCAGGCGCACTTTGTAAAGAACATGTTTATTCGCCCCACCGAGGAACAGTTGGCGAACTTTAAGCCTGACTTCGTCGTACTTGTTGCCTCAAAGACCTCCAACGACAAGTGGAAGGAACAGGGGCTTAATAGCGAGGTTTACGCCGCATTCCACCTTACTGAGCGTATGGCGGTGATTGGTGGTACGTGGTATGGCGGAGAAATGAAGAAGGGTATCTTCTCTGTGATGAACTATTTCTTGCCCCTCAATGGTATGGCTGCAATGCACTGCAGTGCCAACGTCGGGAAGAAGGGTGATGTGGCTATCTTCTTCGGTCTTTCTGGGACGGGAAAAACGACCCTCTCGGCAGACCCGAACCGCGCCTTGATTGGCGACGACGAGCACGGTTGGGACGACAACGGCGTCTTCAA
>CALHZE010000135.1 GCA_938040915.1 uncultured Bacteroidia bacterium
GTTCACATTGAGCTCAATGGAATTCACAATGGCATTGAAGTGGTCGTCATGCGCACGGAGGGCGTTGAGGGTGCTCCACACCGTAGCGAAAGCGTTGCCTTGCAAGGCTTCCTCGGGGCTTCCGCCCTCGGGGATCACCACGGGGATAATGACGTAGCCGTACTTCTTCTCGTCAGGCTCTCCGCGCCGAAACGAGCGCATCACGCGCCCCAAGCTCTGCACAACATCCACCTGCGAATTGCGCGCCGAGAGGAAGAGCACGGCGTCGAGGGCGGGGATGTCTACCCCCTCCGAGAGGCAGCGCACGTTGGTGATAATGCGACACTCCTGCGGGTCTTCGGACTCCTCTGCCAGCCAAGCCAAGGCTTCCTGTCGTGTGGAAGCCCCCATGCTCCCGTCCACGTGACGGGTCGCAACACGCACCATCTGCCCTTGCTCGTCCACAGCGAGGCTCTTGTTGTAGGTCTGCGAAACCCGCGGAAAGACCTCGGCAATGTTCTTAGACGTCCCAGGTTCGTTGACGCTTCCTATCTTGTGCGTAAATGCGAGGGCACGTCGCATGGGTCGTGGGTCAGCGCGCCAAGTGAGCCCATTGTCGCCGTAAAGCTTTTTCGATAGGGCATTGATGACGCCTATGAGCTTCGCCGTATCGTCGTAGTTAAGCTCTTTGAGTTCGTCGTCTTTTATTTGCTCGAGCAACTCGGGGGGGATCTGATCCTCTGAGATGGTGAGTACCAGCACCTTGTAGTCTGTCAAGATACCCTCCCGCACAGCATAAGCGAAGTTCACACGATAGAACTCTTCGCCGTAGATGGCGGGGTCGTCCATCGAACAGAGGATAAGATTATCCTGCTGCGCTTTGGTTTTGGCACTTGGCGCATAGAGGCGCGGCGTGGCGGTCATGTAGAGGCGTTTCTTTCCTTGGATAATCTCGTTGTCATGGACTTTGGTGAAATGACTCTCGTCCTTAGCCGAGATCTTTACGCCCGTGGTGCGGTGTGCCTCGTCGCAAACGATGAAGTCAAAGCCCCCGAAAGCGCCCTGTGTTTTGTTTAGGAGTTCGCGCTGCGCCTCAGCCACAATCTCTATACTTTGGTAAGTGGAAAAGATCACCACGAGCCCTCTGTAGTTTTGATAAACCTCGAGCTGCCGAATGATAGCTTCGGGATCGGTAGAGGCGGGCAAGGTCTACGGGCGTACCAAAGAGTTCGTCTTCGTTGCGCTTCACCTTGCGAGAGGCGTGGCTATCTGAACAGACGCAGATCGCCTTGAGCGGCTCTTCGGCGTCGGCCATCCAATCGTTAAGCGACTGCCCGAGGAGGGCGATACTGGGGACGAGGAAGAGGACGAGCCCGTGTGCTTTCTCTCCTCCTTGCGCCTGTTCACCTCCTTGCGGCTTAAGTTCCTGTTCGACGAGCTTTAGGGAAGTAAAGGTTTTTCCCGTCCCGCAAGCCATGATGAGCTTCCCTCTATCTTCCGTAGCGTAGTGCGCGTGCGCCTTTTCAAGTGCCTCGCGCTGGTGTTCGCGGAGCTCTTTCTTTGCCGTGCGCGCCTCCTTGCCTTCTACTCCGTTCCAAAG
>CALHZE010000136.1 GCA_938040915.1 uncultured Bacteroidia bacterium
CTCTTGTATGACCGTTACAAGTTCCCACAGTGGAGACCCGCGACGGGGGACCAAGAAGAACACCACGTTGACTTCCGTAAAGAGCACCTCACAGTCTATAAGAAAGACGGAAAGGAGGCACGCACGGGCTTTAGTCAGCTCGAGCATGAGGAAGAGCTGTATCTCCGCGCTTGGGTCGATTGGAATAAGAACAACGCCTTTGACGAAGACGAGGTGGTGGCAGACTATACCTCAGATCAGCTCCTCCCCAACGCCCTGGTGCTTTACTTTGACATCGACGTGACGAACCGCCCAGCAGGGACTTACCGTCTGCGTGCAATGTACAACTCGCGCGACGCGGAGCAGGTAAAGGATCTTCTAGCGACCGACCTCGATGCGGAAACCCAAGTGCGCGACTACATTCTCGATGTGGTCGAGGGGGCTGACCCATTTGATGGCGACCTCATTCTGACCTATATCGGTACGAAAGACCCGAGTACGGGCGGCACGCCGCGCGTGAGCAAGGACTTCTCGGCCACCGAGCCTCTCTGGCTGGAGGTAAAGAACGGTTCGCCTAAGGAATTCTTTGGCAAGTTTGACGTAGCTATCTCCGTAGACGGCAAACCCGAGGTCGTCGAAGAAGTGGAAATCCCCGCTACGGCAAAGCTCGCCGCATGGAGCGGAACGTTTAAGACCCAGCTCAAGGCAACCGCCGATCTTTCCGCACACGGGCGTCATACCATCAAGATGACCATTAAGGAAAAGCAGGGCGGTAAGACAGAGAACAACGTGCAGGAGATCGAGCTCTTCAAGATTAAGACCATTACCCCTGGGCAAGAGCTTGACCCATGGTGTTTGCGTTCGCATACCTTCTTGAGTGGTCGAAATAAGATTACCGACCGCGTGCTTGTCGATCGTGCTGCACAGCGTCTCTGGGAGTCGCTCCCCTCGGCGACCGACCCCAATAACTTGCCCGCATTTACCGTAGAGTTCTGGATTAACCCCTCGCGCCCACACTACGGACGGATACTCCAAGGGGGCGGGCTCGAGATCTCGACCACCTACCAGAGCCGTGCGGCTGCCGTGCGCGATAACGGGATTATGGTCTTCCTCGGCTCGCGTGCCGTGGCGTACACCCGCAACGAGAATGCCGACCTTATCAAGCCTAAGAAGTGGACACACGTGGCAGTATCGATCTACAACATCAAGCGTGCTGCAGCCTTCGGTACGGGGCGGTGCGACGTCAAGATATTTATCAACGGGAAAGAGGTGGCGGTAGAAACCGACCAGAACGACACCCCGTCGCTCAACATCGGCTTTACCCTCCTTGACGGCTTTGACGGTTTGGTTGACGAGTTCCGTATCTGGAACACGCAGCTCACCGAGGCGCGCATCCAAAAGTATATGTATAAGCACCTAGAGGGCGCACCAGCAGACGACCGTGCCAACCTCATCGCAGAGTACTCCTTTGACGAGGGGCTCGGTAACGCGGCTACCGAGGCTGGCTCGCCCCACTATGACATGGCTTACCTCGAGTCGCACGACAACCGTCTCGCGCTCGCCGACTCCGTATGGGTTGACCCACGCAAGGCGATGCTCGGCGAGATTCTCTTCCAAGACCAAGTGCGTGCCGAAAAGGTGGAGAACGGGAAGTATAAACTCACCTTCCTTGCCGTAGCTAACCTTACGCAGATAAAGAACGTTGCCCTCGAGGCAGCATGGGACAATGCGGTATTGACCTACAACGATACGCCGATTACCGCCGACACGCGCTTTGACTTCTCTGGCAACAAGGAGGTGAAAATCAAGGCGACAGTCTCCATCTTTGGTAAGAGCTACGAACAGGAAGTTACTTTCACGGGCGAGAAGGAAAAGAGTGCCGAGGCGAAGATTGTGAAAGCGCTCCTTGCCAAGGCGAAGAACACCACGCTCAACAACGATGTGGAGGCTATCTTCGAGGGTAACAATGTGCGCTTAAAGCTTCAAGCGACCGACGGCACGCTCGACGTTACGCAAGCCAAGCTCGACTTTGACGTATCGGCTGGGGCAGAGCTCTACCTGCTCGGTCGGGCTGAAAAGCTCACCTCGGGGGATGTTGTGGATCTCTCTGCGCCGCGCCTCTTGATCGTGAAGGCTGAGAATGGGCGTTCGTCGCAGAAGTATATACTTCGTCTTGAGCAGACTCAAACCCTCGCTTGGACAGAACCGGCAGCGACCTACGTCTTTGGTTCAAATCCGGTAGCGCTGACCCTGACCTCGCCCACCGAGTCTGTGAACCCGATCGTGGGGACGTCTGACAACCCGAGTGTAGTGACCGTGTTAGATAAGAAACTTTACGTAGCGGGTGTGGGCGAGGCGACCCTTTCGCTCTTCCAGCCTGCAGGCAAGAGCTACCTCATGTCAAATGTACTTACCAAGAAGATTACCGTCACGCCGAAGCCCATCACGGTGAAGCCCACGACTACAGAACTGGTCTACGGTTCGGAGTTTGCCTTTACTTACGCTTTCAACGGCTTGCTAGCGCCAGAGCACCATGGGTTACTCCCGAACCCGCTCGTACACGGCGACTACCAGTTTAAGAAAACCGACGGCACGGTGATTGGGAAGTATGACCCCGTGCAGAATAGGCTCTCCTTTACCGAGGAGCTCCTCCCCGGCTCGTATCAGATTGCGCCTAGCACCGCTGCCTATACCGTGGGGAACTACACCATCACCCCCGAGGCGGCTACCCTTACGGTAACGCAGGGTGATAGTTATCCGTTTACCATTACCGTTACGGGGAATGGCGCGCCGCTCGCAGGAGCTATCCTTTCTATCGATGACCAACGCTACGTGGTTCACGCTAACGGGACACTCACGCTCCCTATCGCTAAGAATACCACGCATGAGTATACGGTCACCAAGGGGGGCTTTATTCCTGTGAAACGTACGTTGGAAATGAAGGAAGCTGCCGTGCAGGAGACCATCGCGATGGAGAGCTCGGCTGTGACCTATACCTACACGGCTACGGCGGGGGGCGACCTCTTTGGGCAGACCTCACAGGTGTTGGCACAAGGCGATACGGGCGCGCCCGTCTTTGCGCAAGCCCACGAAGGTTTCCACTTTGAGAAGTGGGACGACGGGATCACCGAAAACCCACGCGTAGACCTCTTCGGGGCAGAAAACAAGAGCTTTACAGCATCCTTCGAGCGGAATAGCTATAAGATTACCTACGTCGTTGACGGTAAGGGGAGTATCGAGGGGGCGCTGGAGCAAAACATCCCCTTCGAGGGCAATGGTACGAGCGTTACGGCTAAGCCTGCGGAAGGCTACTTCTTCCTCCTCTGGAGCGACGGCAATACGAACCCCACACGTTCGGAAGCCTCAGTACGCGAAGACAATACGCTCTATGCGATCTTCCGGACGCAGGCGCAGCTCCCATACGCGAATAACTTTGAGTCGGGCGAGTTCCCCGAAGGGTGGACGACCACCTCACGCCGCCGCTCGCCGACGGGCAAGGCGCTCTCGTGGCAGCTCACCAACCACCCCACGTGGTTGCAAGACAAGCTCGACGGCTACTTCTTTATCATCGATGCAGACAAGGACTTGAAAGCGGACTTCGAGGCGGTGCTCTATACCCCGCGTTTCGAGCTCAAGGAGCACGACGACAAGCACAATCTCCTCTTCACTTGCACCTCCTACTATCGCGACTATGAGCCCCCGACATCGGCGGCAAAGGTGCAGTATGACTGTGGCGACGGTTGGAAGGATGCTGAAAAGGGGAAACTCTATGCGTGGAACTCCAATCTTAATGTGCAGGCCATTGTAAAGCCAGCCGAGCTCAAGGATAAGAAGTACGTACAGTTCCGTATCGTTTACGAAGGGAAGTGGAGCTACTGGTTGCTCATCGACAACGTAGCCATTTACTACGAAAACATGCTCCCGAGCATCACACTCAAGTACAAGGCAGAACCGTCAGGCTCGGCTATCTTTACCAAGATAGAGGGCGGACGTGTCGAAACGCTCCCCAACGAGGGTGGGTTCTATGTGACGAAGGATTGCGTCTACGGACAGCTCCCCCCACAAGTGTCGGTACAGCCCATCTCAGGGTTTAAGTTCTGGAAGTGGAACGACGGCGTAACGACCCTTAAGCGCCCCGAGCAGCCCGCTACCGATAATGTGACCTACACGGCATTCTGCAAATCGAGCAACTTGATCCACGTTTCCTACCGTTCGACGATCCCGCAAGCGGCGCGCTTTATGATCGGAGAGCAGGAGGTTACCGAACAGTGGATTGAGCCTGGGAAAAAGACCGAGCCCATCACCATTTCGGTGGCAGAGGGGTATGTCTTCCGTTACTGGTTGCCTGACGAGAACCGCAAGGCAGCGCTCGAGGCTTCCGAGGAAACTCACGACGTGGTCTACACGGCAGTGGTGGTGAAGAGGGAGCTCTTAGCGCCTATCCACCCCAAGGTGACGATAACGCCCGCCGAGGCTGGCTACATCACCCTGTCTACGCCCGAGGGGACGCCGCTAGATGTGAATACTTCCGAACTCCACGAAGGCGACCAAGTGCGTGGCGTTGTGATGCAGAATGCGGGTTTTGCCTTCTCATCGATGACGCGTAACGGAGAGCCTGTTACGGTGGTAAGAGGGGTCTTTGCATTTACATTGGGCGAAAACGAAGAGTGGGCCGTAACCTACGAACCCATGTCGAATATCAAGACCCGCATCGAGCCTGCCGAGGGGGCAACGATCTCCTTCCGTACCGAGGATGGGAATAACGTAAACTCTGAGGACAACCCGACGCAGTTTATCGTAGGGCGTAATCTCTTCCTACACGTCACCACAACCCCTGGTTGGAAGGTTGCAAAACTGGTAGACGAGGCAAATGGCAACGAGGAGCTCTCCCTCGATAAAGACAACGACTTGCCGCTCACCCTCAAAGAGGCGCATACTTTCGTGCTGACGCTAGAAAAGGTGGATGCGGTAGAAGAGGGACAAGCGCTCGGCATTACGCTCCGTCCGAACCCCGTGACAGACTATCTCGTGGTAGACGGCACGCAGGAGGGCGACCGCCTCGAGGTTATCTCCTCCGTGGGCAAAACCCTACTTGAGGTAACGGCTAGGCAAGAGGAAACGCGTCTCGACCTTCGGGCGATGCGTGAGGGGCTCTATCTGCTTCGTCTCTCGCGTCATGGGGTGGTAAATACGCTCCGCTTTGTGAAACAATAGGTCTTCTCTAGGTGGCTATGTATGGGGGCTAGCGACTGCGCCTGTACATAGCCACTATCTTATACCCTCTCCCCGCCTTTTCCCTTTTGAGCATAACTAAAAAGTGTATGATATGAAAAGAGTTTTCACCCTGCAAGTCCTTGTCTGGATTTGCGCATTGTTCTTTTTTGTGCCGCGCGTGGGGGCGCAAGGACAACCCCCAGAAGACGCGAAGAAAGTGACCGGACGGTATAAGGCGGGTACGAAGGTGACCCCCTTTTACGAGGTGGATTCCTTGGAAAAGGCTCTCGAGGGCGCTACGCTGAACACGATTACCGAGCTCGAGTTTACGGGCGGAAAGCTCGAAACTGCCGACTGGGACTACTTGAAGACACACGCTACTGACTTTGCCAGCCTTGCGAAGCTTACGGTGGCATCTTCTATGAACGAAGTAGCGGCTATGTCAATGCTTTTGAACCTCCCTGCATTGAAGGAGGCGAGTGTGGCTAAGGTAAGCTCTCTAAATAAATTCGATTTTCCAGCCACCATCGAGCGCATTTACATGCCCGACTGTAAGGATGTATATCAGAGTGCTACGAATTATTACACAAATCTTAAGGTGCTCCACCTGCCTCGTTTGAATGCCTTTGGTAACTATCAGTTCGAGAATTGCGCTTCTACCTTGGATATGCTCATCTTAGGAGAGAATGAGAACAAGATGCCAGCATCTGTACTTTCAAGCGAAGGCGAATACTGGGTATCTGATCTTTTCAACGGGCGTCACCCCAAGCTTACCTTCTCAGCTGCAGACGGCTCAGAGCTTACCGAGGATAAGTATAACGCGCTCGTAAAAGCCTACAAGGAGATAGAGGATGGCAACACCGGAGACAACTTCTGGTGGGGCTTTGAGATTATGCCCTACACGAGTAGCACGCAGTATACGCTCACTACGACGGTTACGCCAGATGGGGGCGGTCGCATTGTCGTGTCGCCCGAGGGGACGAAGTTCAAAGAGGGGACGCCGATTACTTTGACGGTAGAGCACAACCACGGCTATCAGTTCCAAAAGCTAGAGCTCGTTAAGACCGAAGCGCCAAACGACCCCATTACGCATACAGACGGGGCATTTAGCATGCCTGCTGCGAACGTTACCGCGAAGGCTACCTTTACGGAGAATTCTCTAAAGGTGCAGTTCACGGGCGATGGGATTGACAAGAGCTATACGGGGCGCGACATGGCGGCCATCCTCGCAAATGTTACCGACATTGACAAGACGAAGGTCAAGAAAATCGCCTTCACAGAAGGTACGTTTGACGCTACGGACTATAAGGCGCTCTCCGATCATTTCGCTACCGACTTTACAGGGGTGCGCTCCCTTTCGGTAGAAACAGGCGTTTCTCACTACGTATTGGCAGAGCCTGGGCAGAGCCTCGTCCTTCCTGCACACGTGGAGGAGCTTTCGCTTGCAAACCTCACCGCTGTACCGAACAAGTTCTTTGTGGGGACGAAGGGTAAGGCTGTACACCTCCCGCAGACCACCACCGTGGGACAAGAAGCCTTTAAGGGGTGCACGCAGCTTACAACCCTTGATGCGCCACAGCTTGCTACGATTGAGAAAGAAGCCTTTAGTGGTTGCACTGCCCTCGCAGAGCTACAACTCCTGAAGCTCTCTTCCATGAAGCAGAAAGCCTTTGCAGGGTGTACGGCGTTGACCAAGCTCACCCTTTGCGGAGAGACTGTCCCCACGGTGGACGAGGATGCTGCTCCCTTTGAAGGATGCCCTGCAGAGCGCAACCTTACATTGAAAAAGGCAGATGGTGGGGACTATACGCCGCAGGAAATTCACGGTTTGCGTGTAACGTTCGACGATGGCGATAAGGTTTACCATGACGGTAAGTGGTTCGGCTGGGTGCTTCCCGTAAGCCACCTCTACGAAATCAAGTATGAGAATGATATGCACGGTAAGATCTCGGGCAACAACCTTGCCGCTGCGGGCGAGACGGTGACCGTCACCGTGACCCCCGACCCAGGCTACAAGTTCGTAAAGCTTTATTACGAATATAACGGTACTACGCAAGAGTTTGCTACCGCTCAGTTTACTATGCCCGCCTTTAATATCACCCTCAAGGCATCGTTCACGGCACTACCCCTCGAGGTCTTGGTCAATGGTACGGCAACGGGCTCGGGTGATGGGCTTGCTAATGCACTTGCGGCGGCAGAATTCCCCGAAGCGAAGCTGGGCGAGGTGACTACGCTCACCCTTAAGGCTGGTACGTTCCAAAATTGGAGCGAGTGGAAGTCTCTGAGCGCCAAGCTTACCAAGCTTACTACATTTACCGTGCTAGAGGGCGTAGGGCTCGGGTATATGACTACCAACGAGCCGATCTTTACCGCCCCCAGTCTCACGACGGTCGAAATTGCAACGAAGCTGGATGCGGTGGCAGAGAGAGCCTTCGCAGGTGCACAAGCCCTAACCACAGTCCGACTCCTCAAGACCGAGTCGGTGGGGGATGGGGCATTTGCTGGCTGCACAAAACTCGCGACGGTAGAACTCCCTGCCTTGACGGCAAATGGCTTGGGTAAAAATAGTTTTGCGGGGTGTACGGCGCTGACCACGGTCACGCTCTCTGAGGCTGTAACCTCCATCTCTGAGTCGGTCTTTAGTGGCTGTACGGCGCTCGCCACCATCCCGAACGCTGCAAAAATTGCCACGATCTCCGAAAGTGCGTTCATGGGGTGTACTGCCCTCACCGAGGTGCAACTCCCCTTGCTCGGGGCTCTAAGCAAGACTGCTTTTAAGGGGTGTACGGGGATTACAAAGGTCGTTTGCCCAGAACTGGAAAGCATTGAGGAGAACGCTTTTGAGAACTGTGGGGCGCTAACCACAACCGAGGCAGCAAAGCTTATCTCTCTCGGTACAAAGGCTCTTGTGGGGTGCAAGAAGCTCGCTGAGCTGAACCTCCCCGCCCTCTCCGAGCTGGGAAGTGCGGCCTTACAAGGTTGCACGGGGCTCACGAAGTGCTCTTTCCCTTTGCTGACTAAGATCGGTGAGGCGGGCTTACAGGGTTGCACGGGGCTCACAAGCTTAAACCTTCCTTCGCTTGAAACCATAGAGAAAGAAGGGCTTAAGGGTTGCACGGGGCTCACGAAACTCAAAACGGTTGAGGAGTCTGCTTTTGCAGGGTGCACGAAGTTGGCTACGCTCGTCGTAGGGCAGCACCCAGAAAGCTATAACAAGGGTGCTTCTAACGGTTGTGCTGCAGGACGTAAGATTATCATCTTGTGTGCGGATAATGAGGCTTTCCAAGAAGCACTTGCGGCTTTCAAAGCCGACACAGAAGATCCAAAGCTCTACGTCGGCGGCAAGTGGGACGGCTGGACATTGCCCACCACTGCTCCTATAGTACTCTCGTTCAGTGTGAAAATGAAAGGAGAAACCGAAGGCGTCATGGGGGCTATGGTGACCCTCATGGATGCTAGCAACGTGGTGCTTGAAGAGGTGGCTACTGATGCCGACGGCATAGCTCGCTTTATTGTCAAGGCAGCGGGGACGTATCACTACAACATCAAAAAGGACGGCTGTGCCGCCTTAATGGACCAAACGTGTGAGGTGAAGGCTGAGGAAACCAACACGATGAACAAGGAGCTCGAGTACATTACCTACACCGTTACCTTTAAGACCGAACCCGCAGAGGCAAAAGACCACGTGACATGGGAGGTTATGTATGACGGCAATCTAGTAACCGATGGGATGGCCGTAAGAGCCAATGCGGAACTCTCCATTCACGTAGAGGGAAAAGATGACTATCGTGTCTCCGTGCTCAAGATAGAGGGTGAAAGTACACCCCTTGCAGACAACGCTACTTGGAAACTCACTAAAAATATCGTACTCGTTGCCACCGTGGTAAAACAGCAGTATTCGGTTACGTTCACGGCTACGCCGCAGAATGGTAAGCTTGAGGTGACGAATGGCGGGGTGGCTGTGATATCAGGGGCGATGCTCGACACCAAGACCCAATTGAAACTCAAGGTAACGCCGGAAGAAAAATGCGAATTGCTCTCTTTGGTAGCGAAGGTCGCAGGGAAAGAGCAGAAGCTTGCCGAGGGCGGAAAGGAAGCTCAGGAAGTGGCTTACCAATTGGTAGCGAACGTCGAGTTTGTAGCTACCTTCAAGAAAGAGGGCGTGCCGCAGTACATGGTAACCTTCGACGCTCCGCAAAACGGTACGTTGGAAGTAAAGAAGGGTACAGAGAATATCACTACAGGCACGGCACTAGATAAGGATACCGAGCTTACCCTTACGGTAACTCCCGCTGCAAACTATGAGCTTGAAACCCTCGTCGCTACTGTCGGTGGCAACGATACGGATCTCTTGCCCGCAGACAAGAAGGGGAGCAAGGAAGCCGTAGCGGTAACCTATAAGCTCGAGGCAAACGTGACCTTTAAGGCTACGTTCAAGGCAGTACAACAGGGTGGCGATCCTACCAAGTATACGGTAACTTTCGACGCACCTACCAACGGTACTTTGACGGTAAAGAACGGCTCGGCAGACGTGGCGACCGGCGCTACCCTCGACGCTAACACCGAGTTGACGCTCACGGTAACTCCCGCAACGGGCTATGAGCTTGAAACCCTCGTCGCTACCGTTGGTGGCAACGATACGGATCTCTTGCCCGCAGACAAGAAGGGGAGCAAGGAAGCCG
>CALHZE010000137.1 GCA_938040915.1 uncultured Bacteroidia bacterium
AGGGCGAGGGGACGCTCTCTATCAAAGACTACGACGCCGAGGCGCTCAAGGCAGTACCCGTCGGTACACAGCTCACCGTGTTGACTGAGCCGTCGGCAGGCTATGTATTGACTTCGCTCAAGGCGGGCACGGAAGACATCCTTAAAACGAAAAAGTTCGTCGTTACTGCGGCTGTGGAAGTGAAGGCGGTCTTTACCAAGCAGCCCAAAATGGTGGCTATTACCCTTGCTAAGGAGGGCGAGGGCTCGCTCTCTATCAAAGACCACGACGCCGAGGCGCTCAAAGCAGTGGTGGTGGGAACAGAGCTCACGGTGGAGACTCAGCCGGCTTCGGGCTATGTCTTGACTTCGCTTATGGCAGGCGAAACCTCCATTCTCGCCACCAAGCGCTTTACTGTCACTGACGCGGTGGAAGTGAAGGCGGTCTTCGTGAAGCAAGAAGACGCTCCGAAGGTGGCTATTACCCTTGTTACGTTGGGCGAGGGCTCGCTCTCCATCAAAGACCACGACGCCGAGGCACTCAAGGCAGTGGTGGTCGGTACACAGCTCACCGTCGTGGTACAAGCAGCTGAGGGCTATACGCTACAATCGCTCAAGGCGGGCTCGGAAGACATCCTTCTGACGAAGATGTTTACCGTAACAGAGGCTATGGAAGTAACTGCGGTGTTTAAGAAGAAGGAGGAAAGCAACCCCAACGACCAGCCGCAGCCGCCCGTGACACCCCAAGCGGTAGAGGATGTGGCTTTGGCTAGCATTGTCGTCGCCCCCAATCCCTTTACTTCGCAGTTGCGGATAGCGAATCCCGCGAGTCTCGAGGTGCGTTACGAGCTCGTGAATGTCACAGGGGTTGTGGTACGCTCGGGGGTATTGAAAGGAACGGATTGCGTGATCGCGACCGAAGACTTACCCCAAAGTGTTTATATTATGCGTTTCTACGGGGCAAATTCTTCGAAAAAGAGCGCAGTGGTAGTAAAATACTAATTCGTCGCTTTCCTTAATCAAAACGCCGTTCCTTCGGGGGCGGCGTTTTGATTTGCGCTAGAGCGTCCCTACACGTCACAAGGCGCATAAATTAACCGAACGGTTTCCTGTATGGACGCGACGTGATGCGTCCGCGGTGTTCCGTAGGGGCGCTGCATGCAACGCCCTTGCCGCAAGGCGGCATAATATTAACCGAACGGTTTCCTGTACGGACGCAACATTTTCCGTCCTTTTTTGCGTAGGTAAAAGTAGGGAAAATCGGGGGGGGGGCGCAGGGAGGGTATTTCTCTTTATGTTTCCCTTAATCTCCTTGCCCTCTCCCCGTGGGGGGCTTAGGAGGACGACGTGGCGACGTCGTGATGGCGTCGTAATGGTCGGTCATTTACCTACCTCAAAAGCCTCCGTTTTTAGACGAGTTACTCTATTATAGTCTTCTGTTATTGTGGTTTCCGTCTTAAAATAGCGATTAGGAATTCCTAAAGATCCTACGTGGACGTAAGGCGGCATAATATCAATCAAACGGATTCCTGTACGGACGCAACGCGATGCGTCCGTACGAATAATGCGCGGCGATGCCGCTTGCCGCCCGCACCGCTGTCCGCGTAGGACCGTCCGCAACTCGGCACAACGTGCCGCCGGTGTGATCTTCCCCTTGCCCGCTCGTCGCCCGCACGGGCCGTCCGCCCTAAGGACCCCGCACGGTCGCGCGCCCTTAGCGCCCCTTTAATACCCCTTCTGGTAGCGGTGTGGCGTCGTCGTGACGCTATCTATCGGCGCCGAAACGATGACGTCGGCCTCGTGACGCCAGTAGCCCACCTCGGTGCGCGTGAAGGCATCTTGCGAGGCATCAGGTCCGTAGAATTGGGGAAGCCCTGAGTATTGTGGTGCGGAGGGCGCGAGGTGATCTATGAGCACCTGCGAGCCCCCCTTGATGAAATGCAGCGTCATCGCCACGCGCGAACTGTACGAGTAGAAGATCCGATGAAAAGTGCGACGCGGCGAATAGGAGAGGCAGGGGATGCCAAATTGTAGATCCCCCGTCGCGTCGACGTAGAGGCTCTCTATCACCTTGCGGGTGCAGAGCTCGGTGCGACCAGCAACGCCCAAGAGTAGGTAAGCGGGCGTCCCTTGGAAGTCAAACGGTTCCACCTCATAATAGACGGCGCCGAACCACTGTTCGGGCGAGGCAGGGGTGTTAAACCATGCTTCCTCTATGTGCCCTGCCCCAACAGGCAACTGACGGTCGCGAAGGAGGGTTATGTGTAACGAATCGGCCGCGTCTCGGTGTAACGCCACGCCCTTGTAGAGCGTCTCACCCGAGGCGCGGAGAGCGTGTGTCCACGTAAGGAGGCGTAAGCGTCCGTCAGATGCCGTAAGGTCTTTCAAGCCAGAAAGCGTGGGGAGGGGGAGCGAGAGCGGCTGCTCTTGAAAGAGGCGGGTGAGCTCCTGGGCTATCTCGGTACCACACGCCGTGTCGGCAAGGTCGGCCGAAGAGCGCCTCCAAAGGTCGTTGAGGTGGGTAAAATCGGGCGAGGATACCTGAGTTGAGTCTGTGGGGGCGGGGCTTGCTCCATAAAGCGGGAGGTTTAAGAGGAAGGGGAGGGCGGTCAAAAGAATGGCGCGTAGGGGGTATTTCTTACACATTTTTTCTTATCTTTGTTCCCTTCGAGTAAAGAGCGAATAGGGACGATTGGGCATGGAAACATTGATGGAGAACCCGTACTTTACGTACGTGATACTTCCGATTCTTATTATCTTGGCACGCATCACAGATGTAACGTTTGGGACGATCCGTATCGTATTTGTGGCGCGTGGAAACAAGATCGTGGCACCTCTTTTGGGGTTTGTCGAGGTCTTTATCTGGATTATGGCTATCGGGCAGGTCATGCACCACGCCAACAACATCGTCTGTTATCTTGCTTATGCCTTCGGCTTTGCGGTGGGCAACTATGTGGGGCTCTCGATCGAGCACCGCTTGGCCGTCGGTACGCAGGTCGTGCGGATCATTACGGCGTTGCACGGTGCGGAACTGAGTGAGGCGTTGCGTGCCGGTGGTTTTGGGACGACGGTGGTTGACGCGCGTGGCGCAAACGGTCCCGTGCAGTTGCTCTACTGTGTGGCACACCGCAAAGATATCGCGCGAGTGGAAGAGATCATTCACAACATACACCCACAGATCTTTTACTCGGTTGAGGATGTGAAGTCGGCCAGCTCGGGGATCTTCGCCCCCAAAGGGAAGCGACTTCGTTGGCGAATGCTTACTAAAAAGAAATAGTCTCGGAAAGGGAGAGAAGGGATGGACAAGGAGTTGCGCATACAGCGCTTTATGTTCAATGAGTTTAGCGAAAACACCTATCTGCTTTATGCACCGGGAGGGGAGGGGATAGTGATCGACCTTGGGTGTCATACGGAGGAGGAACGAGCGCTCATCCGTACGTTTGTCCAAGAACAGCAGGTGAGGGTCAAGTATCTACTCAATACCCACGGTCATCTAGACCATCTTTTCGGTGTGCCATGGGGCAAGGAAACGTGGAAAGATGCCGCTTTTTTGATACACGAGGCTGATATGCCGCTTTTGGAGTGCGCCCCACAACAGGCAGCACTCTGGGGGATGGCGATGCAGCCCGTTTACCCGCCAGACGATTTCTTGGCTCACGGCGATGTCTTTGAGTTGCACGGGAAGCGGATCGAGGTGATCCACACCCCAGGGCATTCGCAAGGGGGCGTCTGTTTCTATCTCTATGAGGCTGGGATACTCTTCGCGGGCGATACCCTCTTTCAACACTCAATCGGGCGGACAGATCTCCCCGGCGGGAATTACGAACAACTGATCGAGAGTATTCGGAGTCGACTCCTCGTGCTCCACGACGACGTGCAGGTCTTGCCTGGGCATGGCGAGTTTACGACCATCGGCGCCGAGCGCACCCAGAACCCATTTCTTTAACCCAGAACCAATCTTTACCGCAATGGACGCTTTCGAATTATACAACCCTGTACGGGTCTTCTTTGGCGAGGGACAGATCGCGCACCTTTACGAACAGATCCCAGCCGGCGCGCGGGTGCTCCTAACCTTCGGGGGCGGGAGTATTCATCGCACGGGGATCTACGACGAGGTGCGTCGTGCGCTTGCCGATCACCACGTGGTTGACTTTGGGGGCATTGAGCCTAATCCGCATTACGAAACGCTCGTTAAGGCGCTCCCAATCATCAAGAGCGAGAAGATTGACTTTATCCTTGCCGTCGGCGGAGGTTCGGTTATTGACGGCACGAAGTTTATCGCTGCTGCGGCGCGCTATGAGGGAGATGACCCTTGGGCGCTACTCATGAACCCGAAGCTGGCCGAGGGGATCGAGGCAATGCCCTTTGGGACAGTGCTTACTCTCTCTGCCACGGGCTCAGAGATGAACAATGGGGCGGTAATTACCCGCGCCGAAACCCACGAGAAGTTCGCATTTCATAGCCCATCGACCTTCCCCGTGTTTTCTATTGTAGACCCCGCCTATACGCTCTCTTTACCCACGAACCAAGTGGTAAACGGGGTGGTCGACGCCTTCGTACACGTCATCGAGCAGTATATGACCCGTCCGGCTGATGCACCCCTGCAAGATCGTTTCGCCGAAGGGTTGCTCTCCACGTTGATGGAAATCGGTCCGAAACTCTTGACCTCACCCAAAGATATGCGCTTGCGTGACGACCTCTCGTTGTGTGCCATGTGGGCGCTCAACGGGTGGATCGCTTGTGGCGTGCCAGAAGACTGGTCTACGCACCTCATTGGGCACGAGCTTACGGCTTTCTTTGGGCTCGACCACGGGTTGACGCTCGCCATCGTCTTGCCCCACCTTTTGCGCGACCAATTGGAGTACAAAAAGGCCAAGTTGGAGCAGTTTGCTAGGCGAGTGCTCGGGGGGCAATATCTTGAGAATATGGAGAATACGGAGAACAGAGTAGCACCTAGTAGCCCCCATAAAGACGAAGACTGCGAAGATCCGCTCAGTCTTAGCTGGTTTGACTTCAGAAACATGATGAAGAGTTTCTGGAATACGTTGATAACTGAGAAGGAGGAGCTTCCGCCCCTGCCCATGACAGAAATTGCGATTCGCGCGATAGAGAGTTTCTTCTCTCACATGTATGATGGCAAGATCCACCTCTCTGACTACGGGATTACCGAGGAGCAGCTCCCCCCCATTTGGGAACGTTTCGAAAAACGGCGTTGGCGCATGGGCGAGAACCGCACCGTAGACTCTGAGGCCGTGCGCCGCATCCTCTTGGCAGCGCTGTAGACAATAGCATCTAAGAAAAGCACAAACACATGCAAAAGACACCCAAACGATACTTGATTACCGCGGCGCTACCGTATGCCAACGGTCCGCTCCATATAGGTCACCTTGCTGGGGTCTATGTCCCCGCCGATGTCTACGTCCGTTACCTCAAGGGGCGCGGGCGCGACGTGATCTGGATATGCGGCTCTGACGAACACGGCGTCCCGATCACCATTCGGGCGCAAAAGGAGGGGTGTTCGCCCCAAGAGGTGGTTGATAAGTATCACGCCCTGATCAAGAAGTCGTTTGAAGACTTTGGCATCGAGTTTAGCATCTACTCGCGTACGAGTAAGCCGATTCACTACCAGACGGCGCAAGAGTTCTTTTTGAAACTCTATGAAAGTGGGGTCTTTGTCGAACAGGAGTCTGACCAGTACTTCGACCCCGAGGCAAACCAGTTTCTCGCCGACCGCTATATCTCGGGGACGTGCCCACATTGCCAGAACCCAAACGCGTATGGCGACCAGTGTGAACGGTGTGGCACGAGCCTCAACGCGACCGACCTCATCAATCCGAAGTCGACGATCAGTGGGGCAAAGCCCATTCTCAAGAAAACAAAGCATTGGTATCTGCCTCTTGACAAATATCAACCCTTCTTGGAGAACTGGATTCTTAAAGAGCACCCCGAGTGGAAGGTGAACGTATTGGGGCAGTGCCGCAGCTGGTTTGACGCAGGGTTACACCCTCGTGCCGTGAGTCGAGACTTGCCGTGGGGCGTCCCCGTGCCGCTCGAGGGGGCTGAGGGGAAGGTGCTCTATGTGTGGTTTGATGCCCCGATAGGGTATATTTCTGCCACCAAGGAGTTGACCCCCGACTGGGAGACCTACTGGAAAAGTGAAGACACCAAGATGGTGCACTTCATCGGGAAAGATAACATCGTCTTCCACTGCATCGTCTTTCCCACAATGTTACACGCCCACGGTGGCTACATCTTGCCCGACAATGTGCCAGCCAACGAGTTTCTTAACCTTGAGGGGGAAAAGCTCTCTACCTCGCGCAACTGGGCTGTCTGGTTGCACGAATACCTCGAGGAGTTCCCCGGCAAGCAAGATGCGTTGCGTTATGCGTTGATGGCAAACCTTCCCGAGACGAAGGATAACGACTTCACGTGGAAGGATTTCCAGACGCGTAACAACAGCGAATTGGTGGGTATCTTGGGCAACTTCTTTAATCGCGCCGTGGTGCTCGCGGAAAAGTATTTTGAGGCGACCGTACCACAACCGAGTGGGTTGGATGCGGAGGAGACCGAGCTCCTTGAGCAAATCCCGCGTCAGCGCGAGGCGATTGCCGAGGCGATCGAGGCCTACCGTTTCCGCGATGCGCTGAAAGAGTATATGCAGTTGGCGCGTCTTGGTAACAAGTACTTAGCCGATCGCGAGCCGTGGAAGGTCATTAAGACCGACAAAGAGCGTGTGGCGGGGATCGTCTATGTTGCCCTACAGTTGGCGGGCGCGCTTGCCGTGTTGGGGCGTCCGTTCTTGCCGTTTGCAGTACGCAAAATGGAGGCGATGTTGCAACTCCCCACAACAACGTGGGATGAGTTGACAACGACCGTATTGTCCGCGGGGCATAAACTCGGCGTCTCTGCGCTCTTGTTCGAACGCATTGAGGATGCGGTGATCGAGGCGCAGGTCGCTCGCTTGCAACGCAATGCGGAAGAGAACGCGAAGAAAAGCATGGCCGAGAACGCAGTGGCAGAACCCGCGAAGCCCGACGTCTCCTTCGAGCAGTTTGAAGCGATGGACTTGCGGGTGGCAACCATTCTCGAGGCAGAGCGCATCCCCAAGACGCAAAAGCTTTTGAAATTGCTCGTCGATACGGGGATTGACCAACGCACAATCGTCTCAGGGATTGCAGAGTATTTTCCCCCCGAGTCGCTCATCGGTAAGCGGGTGACGATCATCGTCAATCTTGCACCGCGGAAGATCAAGGGCGTCGAGTCACACGGGATGTTGCTCTTTGCCCAGTCTGCCGACGGGGTGTTGCATATCATGAGCCCCGAAGGGGAGACCGAAAACGGGAATCAGATAGGGTAGAAATTGCCTTTTTTGTGGGGGAAGGGGGCGCGAGCGCTTGCGACGCTGTTTCGGAATTATTTTTCTGTGATAGCTGTTCCTCTGCAAAGAGAGGGCGGAGGCTCGCGTTAGAGCCAGATTGTGGAGAAATGGCTAATTTTGTGGGAACGGATTGATTTGGGAGGTTTGGTTTGGACTCACAGTTGATAGTAGATGTGAATTCTCTTTCGGGGAGCGCGCAAATCGCTCTCTTAGAGGACGGTAACCTCGTCGAGATGCGCACGCAACATAGCAAGTCGCTCTTCTCGGTGGGAAATATATACTTGGGGCAGGTGCGTAAGGTGAAGGAGAATATCAATGCTGCGTTTGTCGATATAGGTTCGAAAAAACAAGGCTTTTTACCCCTTAAAGACCTCGGGCAGCACTACCCCTTTATGGTGCAACAAGTAAAGCAGTTACTCAAAGAAAATCGGGGAAAGGTCGCCACGGGGGCAGAGCTCCTCGAGCAGTTTGCTTGGGTGGGTCCCTCCTCTGCCGAGGAGGTCGCTAAGCTCCCAGGGAAACACGACTCGATCGCAAACCACGTCAAGGTGGGGCAATACATCTTGGTCAAGATCGAGCGAGAACCCTATTCTAATAAGGGCCCGACATTGACGGGGATGCTCTCGATAGCGGGGCACTTTATGGTCTTGCTCCCGTTTGCTAACAAAGTGCACATTTCCTCACGAATCGAGAATCGCGAGGAGGCACAGCGTCTCCAACGTCTCGTGCAGAGTATCATCCCCAAGGGAATGGGGGTGATCATCCGTACGGCGGCTCAGGGAAAGAAATCGAGCGTCTTACACGCAGAGTTACAGTCGCTTATTGACTCGTGGCAAAATTGCCTTATCCAGCTCTGTCACGCGAGCATGACCCCACAGCTGATCCTCGGAGAGCTGAATAGCTCGGCGGCGCTCCTCCGCGACAACCTTAACGAGAGTTACTCGAGCATCTGGGTAAATAACCGGCAGGTTTATGACGAGTTGCGCGCCTATCTCGCGACGATTGCGCCTGAGAATGTCGAGAAAGTTAAGTTCTACAACGTGCAGCGCGTCCCGATCTTTGACCACTTTGATGTAACCAAGCAAATTAAGCGTCTCTTGGGGAAAACAGTGATGTTTCACAAGGGGTCTTATCTCATCATCCAGCACCCAGAGGCTTTTCACGTCATCGATGTGAATAGTGGTAGCGGAGCAAAGAGAGCCGGCACGCCAGAGGAAACGGCTTTTGAGGTCAATTTGGCGGCCTGTGACGAGATCGCGCGTCAGTTGCGACTCCGCGACATGGGGGGCATCATCGTGATTGACTTTATCGACATGAACAAGAGCGAGCACCGGCGGAAGATCCTCGAGCGGATGCAAGAGCTCATGAAAAACGATAAGGTCACCCACAAGGTGATCCCGATTACCGAGGTGGGGCTTATGCAAATTACGCGTCAGCGTCAGCGCCCAGAGCAACGGGTGAACACGATGGAAACGTGCCCCTGCTGTGGAGGAACGGGCAAGGTCGAGTCGACCCTTATGCTAGAAGATGAGATCACCAACAAGGTGATCGACCTGTGTCTCCAACACAAGGGAGCGAAATATGACATCAGGGTGCACCCCTTTGTCGAGGCATATTTCAATCGAGGCTTGTTTAGCCTCCGACACAAGTTGAATATGCAGTACGGAGGTCGTTTCCGCTTTGTGGCAGATAGCTCGCTCCCGCTGATGAGCTATCACATTTATGACCGAGAGGGGAACGAGATTGATGGTTTTGCCTCTGATCCCTTTGACGAGGAAGAGCCGACGACGCCCTTTGCCGACGACAACGAAGGTTAACCTCTTCTCGTGCCCTAAGAGCCTTTTTCACAATGTAATACCGCGGCGAGAATGCCGTTAAGTAGATAACGTAAATACCATTGTTTATTGATTATGCGACGGTTGTTGATTCTTTCTATTTTCCTTCTCTCCCTCGTCGGTGCGACCTTTGCACAGTTTAATCGGGCGCAGCAAAACCCTGTTCGGTGGCATACTGCGGTCGTGGAACGTGACGGTCAGCTCGAGCTCATCGCAAAGGCGCAAATTACTGCGCCTTACCATCTTTACTCCTGCTTCTTGCCCCCGAAGGGACCTACCCCCACGACCTTCTCTTTCAAGCAAGATGCAAACTATGAGATCGTTGGGGAGGTTACCGAGCGTGGCGAAGCACACGAAGCGTTTGATGATGTCTTTGGTTTGACGCTCAAGCAGTATAGCGACAGCGTGAGTTTCGTGCATCTGATTAAGCGGAACACGGAAAATCAGTTTACCATTACCTGCTCGGTAGACTACCAAACTTGTAAAGCCGGAGAGTGTAACTATGGTGAGGCAGACCTCTCGTTTGATATCCCAGGGAAGTCCGTCGCGACCCCCGCTGTGAAGACCGCAGAGGTGGCTGTGGCACAAGAGAAGCCCGTGACACAGACGCCGACAAACTCTCAAGAGGAAGGGTTATTGCTCTTCTTGGTGTTGAGCTTTGTGGCGGGCTTGGTGGGG
>CALHZE010000138.1 GCA_938040915.1 uncultured Bacteroidia bacterium
GCTTGTCGCCCGCACGGGCCGCGCGCCCTTAGCGCCGGACGCCCATCGTGTGCGTGCGTTTGCCCCCCGCCGAGCTTATCGAAACACTCGCACCGCCCCCCGCCCACATAGACTCCATTTTTGCTATTATATTATCTTTGCGTAAAACATCTGCCAGATGGCAGCCACTTAACACGCTACGAACAATGGGTCTTAACAAGGTGATTGTGACAGGGCGCGTCGCGAATGTGCCGCATACGTATTACCCCAATCGAGGAATGTGCATCCTGCGCGTGAAACTCGAGGGCGACGACGATTTAAGAGAGTGTCATTCGTTGGTCTTCTTTCAGGATCTCGCCGAGCGTGCCGAGAAGAAGCTACAGAAAGGGGTGCTGATCTTTGTCGAGGGGAGTCTACATTACTACAAACACGAGTTTCCCGGAGATGTGATTTACGGTGCCGAAATCCACGTCAAAGCGTTTGAGGTGATCTCCGGCGTCGAAGAGGACGTTAAAAACGAAGTCATTGAAACGACTAAGCAGTTTATCGTTGACATCAACGAGCTCTTGAAGGAAACAGAAGACGAAAAAGAGACGAAGCAAGAACCCGCGGGCGTCGACGATTTGCCTTTTTAATCCTTCGCGCTCCCCCCTCGCCCACACATTCTGTAAATACGCTACGTTTTGCTACTTGCCATACAGTTCTTTCCCCCGTCGTGGGGCGTTGTTGCGGGGCTGGTCGTCCTTTTAATCTTGATTGTGGCGTCGGCCTTTGTCTCAGGGTCAGAAGCATCATTCTTTTCGTTACACCCCACCGACCTCGAGTTCCTAGAGGAACAAAAGGGGAAGTGGACGCGCTATAACCTTGCGCTCACGATGCTCGGAGCACAGGAGCGGTTGCTCGCCACCATACTCATCGCAAACAACCTTATCAACGTGGGGATTGTCCTCCTCTCGACCTATATCACCGACTCGGTGCTCGATTTTCAAGACGCACAGGTCGCAGGCTTCCTTTTCAAGGTGGTCTTCATTACGCTCCTGTTGCTCCTTTTTGGCGAGGTCTTGCCCAAGCAGTTGGGGGCGAGCCGTCCGTTGCGTTATGTACATTTTGCTGCCCGACCGCTCTACTGTTTCTATGTCTTGTTTGCACCCTTTGCCAAGCTGATGGCTTCCTCTGTGCAGCGCCTCAACGAACGTTTTGCGCCTCACCTCGACCTCTCGATTGACCAGATTGAGGAAGCGATTGAAATTACAAAGGAGGGCGACGCCGAACGCAACGAGGAGTCAAACCTTATCAAGCGAATAGCCCATTACGCCACCATTGACGTCTGTGAGATTATGCGCCCGCGCGTCGAGCTCTTTGCCTTTGACCAAGAGACCCCTTACGGCGAGATAAAAGAGCGAGTGCAACACACCGGCTATAGCCGCATCCCTGTCTACGAAGAGTCGCTCGACAAGATTGTGGGGATTCTTTACGTCAAAGACCTACTCTCCCATATCGACGATACCCCCGATTTTAACTGGAAGAGCCTCCTGCGCCCCCCCTATTTCGTGCCTGAGAATAAGAAGATTGACGAACTCTTGGGTGAGTTCCAAACCCATAGCATCCACCTCG
Organism: uncultured Bacteroidia bacterium; assembly: GCA_938040915.1. Classification (GTDB taxonomy): domain Bacteria; phylum Bacteroidota; class Bacteroidia; order Bacteroidales; family CAJPTX01; genus Bacteroides_D. Next base: position 1,594 of record CALHZE010000138.1, read on the forward strand.
CCATCGTCGTCGACGAGTATGGCGGGACGTGCGGACTCATTACCCTCGAGGACATCTTAGAGGAGGTGCTCGGCGAGATCGCTGACGAGTCTGATGCACACGGCGAGAAGCTCTTTACACAGATCGATGCCCACTCCTTCCGTGTGCAGGCAAAGATACAGCTCAACGACCTCTGTAAATACCTCCACCGCCCAGATACCGACTTTGACGAGGTACGCGGCGATGCCGAGACCCTTGCGGGGCTTGTCCTCGAGGTCTTGGGGCGTTTCCCAAAGCCTGGCGAGGTGATACAAGTGGCAGACTTACGCCTGACCATCGAGGTGGTAAACAACCGACGCATCGTCCAAATCAAAGTAGAAACCCGAGAGTAAACCCGAAAGTAAATCAGAAAGTAAACCATATATGCGACAACCGACCCTCTCATCGCTTACTATCGAGCTGCTCTCTCTTGTCGTGTGGATTGGGGGGCTTCTCTCTTTTACAGGGTGTTCTGACGCAGTTGTGCCGCGTTCGTATGGTTACCCTCGGTTTGATTTTCCGACAAAGAAATATCGCCACCTAGACACGATTCTACCCTATACGTTTGACCTCCCCGACTATGCCCGCTTGCGCATCGACCCAGACGGCATGGCGCAAGACATTGAGATCCCCCAGTACAAGGCAACGATTTACCTCACCTACTACAACCGAGCCTCAGCGCTCGACACCCTCACAGAAAACGCGCGCACACTGACCTACAAGCATTCTACCCGCGCCGACGCGATCGATGAGCAGTATTACGAAGCCCCAGACCGCCGCGTCTATGCCATGCTCTATCGCGTGGCGGGCGATGTCGCTACCTCGGTGCAGTTCTATGCCACCGACAGCGTTTCCCACTTCCTCCGTGGGACGCTTTACTTCTACTGTGTCCCCAATGCAGATTCGCTGGCACCGGCGATCGATTTCTTTGCTCAAGACGTGGTGCACCTGATTGAGACCCTTGCGTGGAAGGAATAACCCTAGCCGCCGAACACCTCGCGACAATGCCTGAGTTTCTCAAGATTAACACCGGAGCCGCAACCCTCGCCTTTTGGCACATCGAGGAGAGCGAGGAGCAGCTCAAAGCCTTCATCGGGGGCGATTCTTTCCCTACCCTTTCCAGCTTTCACGACAGCTCGCGACGACTCGAGTGGCTCGCGACACGATGCATTCTCAAGACCCTCGGCGTTACTGACCAAGTGCTCTATACCAAGAAACGAAAGCCCTATCTCGTGAGCGGCAACGGGCACATCTCAATGTCACACACCTTCCCTTACGCAGCCGTGATCACCAACCCCACCTTCTCGGTGGGGATCGACATTGAGAAGAAAAACCGCCCCTTCAAACGTATCGCCCAGCAGTTCCTTACTCTCGGCGAGCTCGCGTGGCTCGACCTCGACAACACCCTACAGTTGGCGCTCATCTGGAGTGCGAAAGAAGCCTTCTTTAAGCTCTATAACCGCCCAGGGCTCAATTCGTTTACCGACCTTGACGTGTTGCCCTTTGAGGTGCAACCCAAGGCGGGGGTCTTCCACCTCCTTGTCCACGTCACGCGCTTTAGCTTTCGCGTCTCGATGGAATATGCCATCCTTGAGGACTTCGTGATCACATGGGCGGTCTGCAACCCCGAGCGCTTTCACTGGGGCGAGTCGTCCCTAAAAGCAAGTCTCGAGGGCGATTTGTAGCCGAAGGTAAAAGTCGTAGTCTATGCGCCCAAGGGCAAGGTCATAATAGCCTTTTGCCCCGCATGAGAAACGCCCACTCTGGGTAATAGGCTTCTCGTAAACAATCGTCCCCTCAAGGATGCGCCGCTCAGAGCGCATCGCCCCATCAGACCATACGCTGTAAGAGCGGTAGAGCTCCTCCCCCCTCAGAGAAATAAAGTTCTTGCCATAGAAATAACCTACCCCAAGCTGCAGTTGCTCCAAAAAACGTAGACTGGCTTCCCCAGCAACTGCCCAGCCGTTGCGCGCGGGGAGGGGCGAATCATGATGCCCGTCGTGGCTTACAAAACCGTGCAGTTTTACCTGTGGGCATAGCGTCCCCTCGCGGCCTGCCCAGCCTAAAGAGAGACCCGCATTG
>CALHZE010000139.1 GCA_938040915.1 uncultured Bacteroidia bacterium
CCTCCAAATCATAAAGCGCGAGCATCTCCACCACCTCCTCGGTCTGTAACATAACCTGAGAGTTCGCAGGGTTGGGATAGAGTGTCGAATGGGGCACAGGCACGCCACACGCCCCCGTGGAAGGCAGCGTCGGGTCAACCCCCGTCCCCCCACAGACGAGGCGTAGCAGTAGCGCACCACTTAGCTTAGATTTAAGCCACTGTGCCGTCGTCCGCGTATGCACCACGGCTTTGTAAGGCGTCGCGGCGTCATAGCCGATGTTGAGCATGTCGGCAGTCGTCTGCTCCCACCCCACGTGGTAGGGTTTGGTGAAGTTAATGGGTGTAGTGAGTGGTATCTCATAGAAACGCGCTACCTCGCCCTCGCCATACGGGGGCGTCACCATTTGCTCGTAGACCTTTTTTCCTGGCACACCCCCCTCGTCTTCCCAAAAGCAAAGACGGAAACGCTTGCGGGAACGAAGGTCGGCAATGGGTTGAAACCAAATCCGCACGGCTTGTATAGCAGTGGGTTTCAAGGGACGGAAACGCATCGCCACTGCCGCACGATCGGCACCTACGCCCACGACACCATAGCCACTGCTAGGCTCGCCGAGATCATAGGCATATTCGTTGGTACAGTGGAGACGTGTTTCCACGGTGTCGTTCCACCGGAAGGGGGCGTTTTTAGCGGCATTGTCGGTCTGTAAGAAGGCTCGGATGCGGACGTCGATCTCGTCGTGCTCTGGGAGCGTCTCCCAAGGGTAGGAGATGGTACGGCGGTAGGCGATTTCGGCGCGTGGGGCGATATTGAGATTCCCTCCAGAGAGCTGTTGCGCGGGGATGTTCCCCTTGAGGTCTTTGATCTCAAAGAGTCGCCGGACGTTGTGGGTGCGCACGCCGAAGTTGGCGTAATAGACGCCGAGGGAGTCGGCTGCCTCAGCATCGCGGAGGGCGAGGTAAGGGAGAAAGGCGTCGGTGGGTACGGCGCTATATTCGGCAAAGAGGGTCTTTACAGGGCGCGTGCAGGCGACGTCGGGGACGATGGTGTCGTTGTAGGCACGATTGGCATTGAGGTAGACCATATCGACGTGCCATTGGCTACTGTTAGCCATTCGCCCCGGTGCGGTGTTATCGTGAACCAACGAGGCAAGGTTTCGGAAACGGAACTGGAAGCCGTCACGGACGAACCGCCGTTCGCGCAAGGGGATGTGTGCAAGGAAGAAGTGTTGTTGCGCTCGGTCGTGTTTTTGCACGAGGTGTGTGTCCCAGCGTGGGGTATGGCGGAAGAACTGCTCTATACGCCCTTGTTGGGCAAAAAAGAGCGCGCCCCAGACGTTGACCCATTCGCGGGTGAGAGGGTCAAAGAAGTCGACCATGAGCGAGTCACCGCGCGCGGGTGCTTCGACCCATCCCCCCGGTTGAAAGCGGAAGGTGAGGTAGAGGGAGTCTTGCCCCTCCTCGATGGCGATGGGGCGTGAGACGAGGCTCTCGGCGGGAAAGACGGCGGGGGTGGCGTTGGGGTGTAGGATGCCGCTCGTCTGTGCCGCATCAAAGGTGACGACCCCAGGAGTCGGTGCTTTGACGGCGCGCGCGCGGGTTACACTCGCGTGGCTTCCCTCTTCCCAATAGGCGGCAAGGGGGGTAGCGTGCGGGTAGGCAAAATCGTCAAAGAAGGGTAACGAGGTCTTAGAGGGCAGCGTCTGTGCGAGGGCAAAGAGTGGCGACAGGAGGGTCGTGATGAGGAGGAGTGAATGGACTGGGCGCATGGTGTGTCTGGTCTCTAGAAGACGACGAAGTCGTCATCCAACTCCGTGTCGTCGTTTTCTTTAACTAACGAGTCAGAAGCGTGATTATTGAGATCGTCTCGGATGGCTTGTGCCGCGATGCGCGAAGCGTTGAGGGTAAGAAAGAGGGCTACGCTCGAGCCTAGGGGCATTTCTCGGTTGCCGAGAAAGGGGGGATTGGTCATGTAGACGCGTGCGGCAAGGGTGTCGGCCATGTCTTTTACGGTTTCGTCAAAGACCACTTTCCCGAGATTGAGGGAACGGGATGCGAGGGTACGTCGTGCTTCAGCGAGGGTCATCTGGACAAGGTTGGGCTGTGGGGTGAAGCTGGTTTCGAAGCCTTGCCCTAAGAGAAGGTCGATGAGAGCGCCTTTGGGGACTTTATCGCCGGCTTGTAGTTCTTCGCCCTCGTAGGTTTGTTTCAAGACGCTGTTGAGGGCAATATCGGGGGTGAAGGAAAGTCGCCCGCACTGTAGCCCAGCTTGATCGAGGAGGATGAGGGCTTGTCGCAGGGTTTCGCCGACGAGGAGGGGGGCGGTCACGCGCATGGGTTGACAGGCGTTGATGGAGAGGAAGATATGTCGTCCGCGTTTGACTTTTTCGCCCGACAAGGGTTGTTGTTGGAGGACGGTACTGGGGCGTTTGGTAACGACGTAAGAGGAGTCAAGAAGGACGAGGGTGAGGTGAGAGTTCTCGGCTAGAGCGTAGGCGTCTTTGAGCGGAAGCCCGACGAGGTTGGGGACTGGAAATTCGTCTCCGTGTCGGGTAAATAGGTCAAGTGAGAGGAAGGCGCCGAGGAAGACAACGACGAGCAAGACAAGCGCCACGAGGGGATGGTGGACGTAGGGAATGCGCCAAATGCTATATAGAAAGCGTGTAAATTTAGACATGTGAGCCAACGAATTTCAGATGCGCAAAGGTAACCATTTGGTCCTAGCGAATCTTACGCATAGGGAGGCGTCGTGTCGGGGGAGAGTTTGGGCGATATCATAGCGTGTCGGGGGAGGTGTAGGGCACGGTGTCTCGTTCATGGCTAGATTTTTGTAAGAGTTCTGGTAACTGGTGTCGCGAGGTTTGAAATTTATGGTATACTTGCACCAAAGAAAAGCTGCATGCTTGGAAGATCATGACAACAGAGAAAGATAACAAGAAACGCATCTTAACGAGTTACGAGCGTCTTTCAGACGAGCTCCGTGAGCTTTTTGCACAGACCTATCCGTTAGGTTATTACAATGCTGTGCTCCCGCTAACGAAGCCCAATGGGGAGTTGATTTACGTCGTGCGTCTGGAGACGGAGGAGGTCTCTTATCTGGTGAAAGTCGAGGTAAAGATCGATGATGTCGGCGACCTCGAGGAGGAGGAGAACGACAACTATGATGCCGAGAACGAGCCTTTGGAGGCTGCGGATCAGTTTGCCGACGATAAGGAGGAGGACGATAGTTACGGGGATGACTAGAGGCATAGCCTCCCCCATCCCCGCCGCGGAGAACCAAAAAACCACCCCCTTACGAGGGGGGCTTTTT
>CALHZE010000140.1 GCA_938040915.1 uncultured Bacteroidia bacterium
TCAACTCAAGAACTGAGATATCAAACGTCCCACCCCCGAGGTCAAACACCGCAATCTTCTGGTCAGTGTGCTGCTTGTCCAAGCCGTATGCGAGGGCGGCAGCCGTAGGTTCGTTAATAATACGCTTTACCGTCAACCCAGCGATTTCACCCGCCTCCTTGGTCGCTTGACGTTGCGAGTCACTAAAGTATGCCGGCACGGTGATCACAGCCTCGGTCACCTCTTGCCCGAGGTAATCTTCGGCGGTTTTCTTCATCTTCTGCAACACCATTGCCGAGATCTCTTGCGGCGAGTACTTGCGACCATCGATCACCACCTTCGGGGTGTTGTTGTCGCCCCGTTCTACCGTATAAGGCACCTGTGCGATCTCACGCTGCACTTGGTCAAAGGTTTCCCCCATAAAACGCTTGATCGAGAAGATGGTGCGCTTTGGGTTCGTGATGGCTTGCCGCTTTGCAGGATCACCGATCTTCCGCTCGCCATTGTCGACAAAAGCAACGACAGACGGCGTGGTGCGCTTGCCTTCGCTATTAGTAATCACGATGGGCTCATTGCCCTCCATTACCGCTACACACGAGTTGGTAGTACCTAAGTCAATCCCTATTATCTTACCCATTGTATTCTTATCTCCTTTCGTTTGCTTGCACTTGTACCCCCCTTTAATGCAATGGGTATGCCAACCTACCGTCGTGTGTCATTTTGACACAAACACACCCTCTTACGGCAAAAATGCGCTCGAGAGGATATGTCAAAACTCCGCTTTCTGTCCCCTATAGGGGCTGTTACGCCCACAACGCGCACAGACGGCGCACCATGTACTTTTCCAAACAACCGAGCGCGCAAAAAAAAGTACGGATGCAACGCAATGCGTCCGTACTTTTTTTGCGCGCTCGTCGCCTCGTTCACCTAGGCTTCCCCACCAATAAAAAAAGGGACACCAGAAGGTGTTCCCACCCTCAGTGTCCCCAGACGTCGCTTCAAAAAGCGAAGGAATCTACTTCTTTACCACACGATAGGTCTTCGTCACTCCCTCTGCTGTCAAGCGCAAGAGATAAGCCCCTGACACGAGATCGCGCGTATCAAATGTCGTAACATCTGCTTCCAGCGCCCCACGACGCAACACCTGTCCGCTCACACTCATCAACTCATACGAACCTCGAAGCGCGCCGTTACGAACCGATAGTTGCCCCTCAAACGGGTTCGGCGCTACGACAACACCTGCAAAGATTACATCTTCGACAGCTTGTGACGGGTCTACAACCGTCACCGTGATCTTTGCCGTAAATGTTGGGTTATCTACGCTCGTCGCCGTGATATCGCAAGTTCCTCCCTTGAGCAGTTTATACAAACCGGGGTTATTCTTGTCGGGCTGCAAAACAGTCGCGTCACTCACAGAGTAAGCCACACTGTCAATCGTAGCCCCCTTGACATTATTTTTCGGGTCATATTGTGGCAACACCACTGCCTGTACCTGCAGTTCGTTTTCTCCCAAATTTATCGGTTCTGTCGGCGGATTGATAAACTCGATACCCGTAACATCCACTTTCCAGATTTTGAACTTCTCCGTACGCGTTGCGACTGGCTTGCCATCCTTCCCTTTCTCATCACTGACGATGGTCATCGTCACCTCCTCCGTAGGTTTCACCGCCTTATACCACGTAACATTATCCTTCTCACTCAACTTCTCTACAGCATCTGCAGGAGAGAAAGAGATCGTATACTTCCGGTTATAAGCATCTACGGGCTGAGGCTCAACTTGCACAAAGAAACTCTTACGAAGCTCAATACCTTCCGCTGCGCCATTCTTATTTCCCCAGATTGGCGGGATCCCTTCTTGGTGTCCAACCAAGAATTTTTCCACGCTCTTGTTCTTAATCTTCGCAATAAGCACGACGGTCTCGCCCTTCTTACCCACGGCCTCACCAGTACACTTGATCAAACAGCCTTCCTTTTCGGCAAGGGCTATACCACTCGCCGAATAGGTGTCCGGACACGTCGACTGGAATTTCCACGTTACCCCCTTCTGCGAAGCATTCGCTGGGGTGAAGATTAACTTCGGTTGCCCAGGTTCGCCAAAAGCATCACCCATCGCCTTACCCGTATACCAGATGTAGGGGTTCTCTTTCGTTCCAACACCATTGAGATCGATTGTCATACCCTCTAGCACAACACCCGAGACTTTGACCTTCAACGATCGCGAATCAATCGGCACGATATTCGGTTCGTCATCCTCGCCCGGTGTTGTCTGACCGCTACCGCGCAGAGGTCTATAAGCGATAGCGATCTTTGCCTTACCAACGCCGATACCGTGAATACGGAAATCTTTTTCAAAGACCAAGATACGGTCAATAACCGCGTTCTTTTCGTTTACCGGCTTATATTTGATCTTCCGAATCTTCCCATCGAGCGGGATGGTGTTTTTCCCCATCTGCAAGGCGGTCGGTTTCCCAGTGCCGATTGTCTCAGTAGCGTCGATCTTTCCAGGACCTGCGGCAGAGAAATAAAGATTATACTCGCCATTCTGCTGCATCTCTTTCGACTCGAAAACGATATCAATAGATAGGTCATTAGCCACCGATTTCGGGATTTTGACCTCAATAGTCCCCGTCCCACCAAAGCGATAGTAACCCATCGGGGTACGATTCACAACATGAGTCTTAACGCCCTCGGGCGACGTTGACCAAACCGTATCCTCTTCTTGCTTCGCATTGTTCTCAAAACGCACCATATAGTAACGGAATGCACTATTCTCATCTGCTGTCAGCTTAAGCGTCTCAGTTTCATAGTCGCCGACTTTTGCCTTCTTGTCATTGGCGAGCTGGAAGACGCCCCCATTGGCTGGGACATCCACTCCGCCGATCTTCCCTTCAATCTTTCCGCTACCACTACCATAGACATACACGCGCACGAAGTGTTTACCCTTCTCTGGGCGCTTCACCTTATTGTCTCTGAAGATAGCCACCACGTTGAAGTCTCGGTTTACGTAAATGTCAGACTCGCCACCTGCTTGATTTATCTTCTCGCCGTCAGAAACCCCATCAAAAACCTTCCACAGGCGGACCGAAGACGACGAAGACGACATCACCAATTCGCGGTGTGAGAGAAAGCGCCCTTCAAAAGAAGGCATATCCTGTGCATGCCCCATCTCTAAGGCAATAGGATCTGAGGGAGTAAACCGAAACATCCCCTTCACATCTGGGCGCGCCTCGATAGTCCACGCATAACGCCCAGTCTTCTTGAGTTTCAAATCATTCACCAACGGGATCAGGTTCTCTGAATAGTAGAGCCCCGTCGACTGGATGTAAAGACCAGGCTTAGCGCCATTCTCATTAGAATAAATCGGCTTCCCTTGCGAATCCTTGCGCGACGACCACGTAATCAAAAGTTCGTCAAAGAGCGCCTCATTATAATCTACATTTTGGAGACCAATCTTTCGTGTCCCTTCCTTTACCAAGCGAGTCAGATCCCAATCCTTCACCGAGTGGTTAAACTTTTCACAGTCCTCAAAGAGGTCATCCATAATCTTCACCTTCGACACCTTCCAACCCGTGACATTCCCGTTAAATTCTGACGCATCCTTAAACATGCGTTCCATCGTCTCAACGTTATCGACCTTCCAGTTTTCAAGCCCTACCCCCTTAAACTGCGTTGCGCCTTCAAACATCGAGGTCATGTCGGTCACTTTAGAGACATCCCATGCGCCGAGGTTACCATCAAACGCGGAGCCAGAGAACATCAATTTCATATTCGTCACATTCCCCACATTCCACTCACTGACGTTACCGTTAAAGAGCTTAGCTTGATTAAACATCGCCTGCATTGTGGTACACTTTGCCACCTTGTCTTTCCACGCACTGAGGTCTTGTTGGAAAACACTGCAACCTGCAAACATCACCCCGAGATCTGTTGCAGCAGCAATATCCCACCCCGAGAGGTCTTGGTTAAAGGCACGACAGTCTGAGAATAGCGCATTAAAGTTCGTGATCTTGCTCACATCCCAATCCTTAAGCGTAGGCGAGTCCATCAACCAGCACGAAGCAAAAAGACGACTGAGCGAAGTAACCCCTCCGAGATTGGGCTTCCCTGCCTCGGGGTCTATCCTCAACGATTTGTAACCTTCGAAACCGTTGTTTAGCGACGTCCACTTTGCGTCTCCCCACGACTTTACAAGGATTAGCGTTTCGTCCTTTTCCTTTGCATCGATCCCACGCGCATAGATCTTGGTAAGCCCCGAGGCTTCAACTACATAAATCCCAGCCGCAGGGAAGGTGATCTTATGGCGCGTTTCCGGTACTTCTGGCGACGTCTCTGTCTTTTTTACATAATGCGCAGCCCCCGTAACCGTGGCTTCCGACAAATACGCAGTTGCCCCTTTAGCCTTTATCTTCAATTTGAAGTCCCCTTCACCAGGGAACGTCACCGTTAGGTTGTCTGCCTTGATACTCCATTCGGTTACAAACGGCTTATCTTGTGCAAACCCTAACGGAGCAGCAAACCACATCAGCGCACACAGCGCCAATACCCCATAAAAACGCCTTACTTTCATTCTTTTTTGGGTTAAATGCTTTTCAATTTGGTTCTCATTGTGTGTCCCCCGATGGGAAGGGTGTCAAATCTTTATCGTTGCCCCTCTTCCGTAGAGGCGTCGCGTGCTATGCACGCAACCGAACCCATTGCCAATCAATAGGTATCTATACAAGAACGCAACGTGATGCGTCCATTCTTTGAGTTTTGACACACTTTCCCATCAGCGACACCCTACGACTACCTATTCCTTCACCACCTTCACGATGCGAGAGAATCCTGCAGCGTTAAATATGCGCAACAGATAGACTCCTGACGCCAAATCTGACATCGAGACTTCTGTTTCTGCACCACCGTCAAACACCCCACGACGCAACGAAACGCCACTGAGCGTAAGCAACTCATACGACGCAACACCCTCCGTATTGCGAATAGACAACCTATCACCACACGGGTTGGGCGCAACAGTCACTGCCGCCAATGCGGGATCTTCGACCGCCGTAAACCCATTCCCCTTAGCATAATCGGGAACTGTCATCATCTTCTCATTCGGCGCCGTTATCTTAAACTCGGCCTTGACACGAGGACGGAAATCTACATACTTATAGATTTTCCGTTGCTTCCCATCCAAAGTAGGGCTATCCGCCAAACGCTCTACTTGGTAAGCCAGATGGAAGTAATAGCCGTCACCCGGATTCCAGTTCACGGGGAACTTCACGTGGAAAGTCTGAGGCTGATCGGGGAGGATAAAACACGTCCCAATCCGGTACTCAGAAATCGTATCAATCACACGATTATTAAAGAAGTAGAGCTTAAGCCCCGTGTCAATCCCAAAACCACTACGAGGCGCTTCCACCTTTAGGTCAAACTCTAAGAAACCGCCCTGAACCACCTCAGTGGGGACGCCCTCGAGCGTAGCATTAAACGTCTTGGTCACGGGGTAGTCTTGTTCGAACTCAAGATCTGCGGTCGCAAACGTCCGGAAAGGGTAATTAGAGCCATAACCCACGTCCAGCAACTCGCGCGAATCAGTCCCGTTTGACGGATCCCAATAAAACTGGAGATATTTTACCCCCTCGGGCGCCGTTGGGATCAACTCTCGGAACGTCTTCGTTTCTCCCGCCTCTAGACGAAGCGACTGCGTAAAGACATAATACTCCGTGCTCTGTGGGACGAAATTCTTCTCTGCCGCCCAACCAGCTCCAAAGAGTGCGGTGTAAGCAGTATTTCCCTCGTTCGTTACCTCAAAATCGATATAGTTGTAACTATCCTCGGTAATCGTAAACGAAGACGTGTTCACCACGAGCTTCGGCTCTGCCTTCTCCTTAAAGAAGGTCACATTCCCGTCACTAATGCGAACCCACTTTTCTCCAAACCGCTTCAGGCAGTGGAGGGGATATTCCTTGTCGTCTGCGACAGTCCGGAAAAAGGTCTGGAGATGATACTCGCCATCTGCGATACCTTCGAAAGAGACGTCAAAAGGCACCTTCTCCGTCGGACGCATGGTCGTCGTCCCATCTATGATCTGAACGTCGTCTTCGCCGTAAGCGGCATATTCTCTTACAACCGCACCGTTTCCATCCACGAGCTTGAGAATCGGTCTAAAAGCCACCGAATCAAACCCATTGTTCGAAAGAGAGCGAAGTGCGATACCATTCACATCATTGAAGACCTTCGCTTGCGAAAATACAGCACCCGGCACAGGGGTCTCCATCTCGTATGCTTTGATGTTGGGGACTTCGTGCTTTTGAGCTCCCTCGCGGTTGGGTTCCCAACCGATCAGGGCATCAACCAACATGTTGTACCCCCCAGTTCCACCGCCCCCCGTGCTCTGAACACGAGGGTACATATCCGAAAGAGAGTAATAACCGTTAGAGATCCCCTCCCACCCCCAGTTGAAGTGGAAAAGCCCCTTACCGTCATAACCATCGCAGACAAAGGCATGCCCCACCCCGAAAGCAGCCCCTGCATACAGGACAGGGCGTTTCTCCGCGAGCTCTTTTATGATAATCTCAAGCCACTCGTCTATCGTGTAATACATCTGCTGCACATACTGGAGCTTCGGGCTGTAGTCCAAAAACATACGCAACCCCTTAAATGCATTCTCCAGATAAGCGCCACTCCCAAAACGCGACCACCGCATCTGCGCCGCATAACCACACTCGAGCATCAAGAGCGCCACCGCTGCACGTTCGACATCCGTCGAGCGCGAGTTGTAAATATTGGTCATGTTCTCCCAGTCGAAACGGTGTCCGAACTGATACTTGCGGAAGTTCCCCGTCATGTCAACATACGCAATCTTGCCACGCGACTCCAGCGGCCAACAGTGATAACGCATCACCTGTGCCATCGCCGTTGCCAAACACCCAGAAGGACTCCTCTGCGGCGTCAACATGTCGTAAGGGTCATCCTGACTCCAGCGGATATTAGGCATTAACGGCTCAATCGGCGTGGTATACTTCTCATAAATCCGAGAAAGTTCCTCGCCAGGGTCGTTACTCTCCTGCCCTCGGAGCTGCTGCACTTGATACGCGTTACAGTCTAACCAATGCTTTATGTGAGCAGGCATCCCGTCTACGCCAAACTTGCTCTCTAGCGAATAGCCAAGGATCGGTTGTGGCATGCGATCATCACCTGCCACAATCACAAAACCCCGTTCACCATTCACTTGAAACACATAGTAATCTTTTTGCGACTCGTCGCCACGCACGGGGACACCGGCACTCGTATAGGCGAGAGAGAGGTCATATTCCCCTCCACGCAGCGGCTGGACGCTTTGTAGCTGTTGTTGGGCAAAGTCCCTCGCCCGCTTCAGATCGATAGGTGCTGCCGAAAGCAAACCCACGAAAAGAAGAGAGAGCAGAAGCCCACTAAACAAAGTTTTTCTCATCGCCGGTAAATACTAAAGGTTAACAAAAAAATAGCGGACATCCTACCACATATCCTCGATTTTCTCCCCAGCTGGGTTCTGAACCACCTTCGGGTTGTTGAGAATCTCAACTCTTGGGAACTGGAAGAGGAATCGCGGGTCGTTCTTCTCTAAATTGAAACGAGCTCCTTCCGGATATCCCCCCTGGTTATGATCCTTCGCCGGACCACTCTTTGCCAGAATACTGCCCTGCGTAGCGCGAACGAGCGGAAACTCAAAGCGCATCATGTCAAAGAAAGTCAACCCCTCACCCCAGAACTCGATAGCGCGTTGACGATAAATCTCTTCGTCAAAAGACGTCTGATTTAGCTCACGCTGTACAGTCGAGTAGCTGTAGGAAGCCTGACGATTCTTCACAAAAGACTCTAACGCACGAATCCCGTCAGCTTCGTTGATGTGTCCACGAGCCTCGGCTGCAATTAAACGCATTTCCTCCATACGCATGAGCGGGAAATCTGCAGCGTTGTAACGCGAACCAGGGTTATTGTCATATGGCCCGAACTTGATGTTGACATACTCTTGACGCTGCCAGTGATCGCGCTGGATTATACCTATCTGCGTCGGGATCTCCGAAGCGTCAACCTTGTTCTTAATGAAGAAATAACGCAACCCTTGAGTATACTCATTGGTGCACCACCACGTCTTACGACAGTCTGACGGGTCGATTTGGTTGAAGAAGTCAGGGTTGATCTTGCGCAACACATGCCCACGCACCGAATAGGTGAGCGGCGCGGTCTGCGCATACTTGAGCGAACACATCATCGACTCAAACGTCGCCAAAATACTCTTTACCACGGGGTCGTCAGGGGTAAACTGAATCCCCCAGATAATGTTCTTCGCATTGATGTCGTTGAACCCTGGGGTCTTCGCGTCATTAGCACTCAAAACTGAGAGATTAACCGCCTCCCCAATATAGAGCGCCTGCTCAGCATCGTCACGTGCCCCTTCGTAGTTCTGCATCAGAAGATTAGCGCGTGCACGAAGACCGTAAGCTGCAATCCCCCCGATACGGTAACGTTGACGAGGTACCGAGTCTTTGAGAATCTCGACCGCATAGTTCAAGTCCTTCATGATGTAGTCGTAGACCTCCTTCACCGAAGCCCGCGGATTATCTATCTGTTGGTCGCGCGTCATCGTTTCCGTTACGATCGGCACCCCTGGCAAATCTTCGTGACCCTTGTAAGTGAGCTGAAAAAGCTGAATCAGATTAAGGTAACTATAAGCGCGAAGCGCACGTGCCTGAGCATGATAGCTCTTTCCCGCGTCCTCATCCGCATTCACCGTGGTTAAAATCTTGTTCGCCTCAGCAATAATCCCATAAAACGTCCCAAAGACGAACTGCGTAATTCGCGAAGACTCCGTCGCGCCTTGATACTTGAGCACACTACGATACCAGTTGTAGATATTTTCGTTCGCCCACATCTTATCCGTGCGGTGGTCGGTAATCAAGGCAATAGAAGGAATCCCAAAGTCATAGTGATCGCCTTCCCCCACACGGTTCAAACGCTTAAGCTCACCATACATCCCCTTAAAGACGACGTCGGCTCGCTCCACATCCATTTTACCAGCTTCTTTAATCTGGTCAGTAGTCAAGATGCTCCCCGAAGGCTCTAACTCTAACTCCTTAGAGCAACTAGAGAAGAGCGAGAGCACAGGCAAAAGCCCTATGGTAAAGAACAGAAGTCTGTATTTCATGTCCAAATAAGTTCTTTTTCTCTATAACACACACAAGCGGGACTAGAAGTTGGCGGTAACCCCAAGCGAAACAGTACGCATAGCCTTATAGCCAATACCGCCACCGAAACGGGGGTCATATCCTGTGCGAGCCGAGAAGAGCCAAACATTGTCAGCCACAGCATAAACACGCAAGGAGGAAAGATAGAGACGATCTGCCCACGACTGCGGCAAAGTATAGCCGAGCGTCAGGTTGTCTATAGAGAGGTAACTCCGGCTCACAAAGAAGCGGTCTGAAAGACCATTCTGGCGCGCCGTTTCCGACTTGTTCATACGCGGGATGTCTGTCCTCGTCTTTTCAGGCGTCCAAGACTTCAAGAGGTCTTTGTGCATCGCCTTACCGTTGGCCGCACCACCGTGCATCAGTTCCATATAGGTATAATCGATACCGCGCCCCCCAAAGGCGTATGAGAAGGAGGCATTAAAGTCAAAATTGTAAAAATCAACCCCTGAGCCAAAACCACCACGGAGGATGTCAGGCTGGTGTTTGAAAATTACACGGTTCTCGTTCTGCGAAGCAACGGTGTAGTCTGTCGTGTTCTTTCCATCAGCCGTCTGCCATACAGCATTCCCCTTCTCGTCAACACCGATATACTTCGGCATAAAGAGGTCGTTGAGCGTACCACCCTCACGATAGACATAGTCGCCATCAACATAGCCCCACTTCGAGCTATTGTTCCACTCATCTGGGAGCTTCTGAATCTTGTTTATCACGTGACTACCGTTCAGGTAAGCTGTCCACTCGAGGTTACGCGTGCGATAGGGTGTGCCTCGGAACTCAAAGTCAACCCCCGTGTTGCTCATTTCCCCAACGTTTGCCCAGTAAGACGAATACCCCGTACTAGCCGGCACCGTGACACGGAACAACATGTCAGACACATTGCGACGGAAGAAGTCAACGCTCCCCGTAAGGCGATTGCCCAAAACGCCAAACTCAACACCGATATTGAGGTTGTGGCTCGTTTCCCAAGTGAGGTTCTCGCTCCCCTTAGCCGCAAACGCAACCCCGAAATCGCCGTTCAGATTACGAAGAGAGTAAAGGTCACGATACCCAAAGTCTATATTGATTTGGTCGTTACCCTGGATACCATAACTTGCCTTAAGTTTCAACATGTCTACCCACGAACGGAGCGATTCCATAAACGACTCCTGGTGCATCAACCACGATACCCCAAGGCTACCAAAGTTCCCCCAACGAGCATCCTTAGCAAAGCGCGAAGAACCATCTCGACGGAACGAGGCACTCACAAAATACTTTTCATTCCAATCATACGAGACGCGTGCCAAATACCCCTCAACACGATACTTGTTTGCCGCCGAAGTGGCCCGCTCGTTATTGATAGCCCCCGAGAGTTCGCGCGTCTTCAAAAGGAAGAGTTTGTCGCGAGAACCCATCAAGTAATTGTTGTTGCTAGCATAGTACTCGTGACCTGCAATCACATCAAGGTGATTGTCGCCAAACGAATAAGTCCAGTTGAGCAACTGTTGCAAGTTAAGCGACGTAGCGCGGTTTTCACTCTTTTGGATAGTACCACCCGTCGACGCATTCTGACCATAAAGGGGGTTCTCGGTGGAAACCGACCCACCCTGCTCAAAGTCAAAACCAACGTTCATCGTAAACTTGAGCCCGTAGGGGAGGATGATATCCATATAGTCTCGCATCCCAAGAGTATAAACCTCGCTCGAGCTGATGTCATAAATCTTCGTTGCCAACGGGTTAGACCAGTGCATAAACGGACGGTTGCCTAAATAGGGGAACTGACCCGAACCGAAGTCATAGATCGGCAACCCGAGACTGTTCAGCGCCTTGCGCTTGTTAGCATCACGCACCCAAATCGGGTAGTGAGGACCAGCATAGTTGATCAGCGCAAAAATGTTGCTAGAGCTCGTAGACGAGTTCGTACCCGCATAAGCATCAATATTGCTCATCGCAAACGAAACGTTACCCCCGAGCTTCAACCACGACTTCGGTGTGAAGTCTGCGCGCAAACGCGAGGAGTAGCGCTCAAAACTCGACCCCCGAAGATATCCCTTATCGTTCAGGTAACCCGACGAAAAGAAATAGTTGACCTTGTCAGAACGCCCCGTTATCGACATCGTGTACTCCTGACGCAAATTCGGCTGATAAGCTTCCTTGTCCCAATCATCAGGCTGCATCCAATACTTCCGTCCTGTCGCTGGGTCAACGTGCCACTTACCAAGCGTAGCGTCATTCATCTCAAACGTTCCATCGCTACGCTTCTTAAACCATGACTCTGCGTAAGAGTCTACGAGCGTGAAGGGGAAGTAAACCAAACCCGTTTCTGCATTACGAATGTCCTCTTCTGCCGCCGTAATCAGCTGCCCATCGGTTGCAAGGCGATGACGCGGCGAGTCGTAACGATAGTAATAATAAAGCCCCTCGTAATACTTTTCAACATACTGTTTCGGGTCAGTAATGCGCTCGTAGGAAGGGATGCCTCGAAAGTTGTAACCGAGCTTTGCCGCAACGTTAATGTTGGCAAACCCCGTCTGCTTAGCACTCGCCCCACTCTTGGTGGTAATCATCACCACCCCGTTGGCAGCACGCGCCCCGTAAAGCGCTGCAGAAGCCGCATCCTTCAAAAGGACGGTACTCTCCACATCGGCAGGGTTGATTGAGGCTACGTCGCCGTCGTATGGCACACCGTCAACGACATAGAGCGGCTCACTACTTGCCGAAAACGAACCCACACCACGGATACGAACCGTAGAGCCCGACCCTGGCTGGTTGTTAGACGACGTGATCGTGACCCCCGGCACTTTCCCCGTGAGGGCGTTCATGACATTGGAAACCTGCTTGCGTTCCAACTCTTTCTCGCCGACAGAGATTGCCGAGCCCGTAAACGAACTCTTCTTGGCTTTCCCGAAGGCTACGACCATGACCTCGTCGATTTCCTCGTTAGCCATGCTCATCACGACATTGATCGTCGTTTGCTCACCCACGGTAACTTCCTGAGTGTTATAGCCCGTGTAAGAGAACACGAGGACTGTGTTCGGATCTGAAATCCGTAGCGTGTAACGCCCATCGGCGTCAGTTACGGCCCCCGTCTGGGTGCCCTTAATTTGGATAGCTACCTGGATGAGCGGCTCGCCATCTTCGGCAGCGGTCACGACCCCTGTCACGGTACGCTGTTGCGCGTAGACAGAGACACCTAACAGAAAGACTGTTAGGAGGGTTAGAATTTGTTTCATGCGACCTTTACCTTAACTATTTGATTTGTTGTACGGCGCAAGTTACGACTTTTATTTCAACCTCTCGGCAGAGGACGGCAATCCTCCACCGCGCCGACAAGGGGTTACGGGAAAATAGGCTCACAAAATCTGCGCCGCTGATTATATATCGTTCGGCGAGGACGTTGCATGCAGCGCCCCTTGCGGAAATCCCACCATTCCGTTGCTTAGATTCCCGCAAGGGGTGTCGGTAGGGGCGCAGCACGCTACGCCCTTGCGCCTCCGGCGCACATTATCAACCAAACGATCTTCTGTACGGACGCCTATCGAGTGCGTACGCCTTCCTGTGCGCGCCTACGTGTTATAGACATTGCCCGCAACTCGGCACACCGTGCCGCCGGTGTGATCTTCCTTTATTCGCTCGTCGCCCGCATCGCCGTCCGCGTAGAACCCGCTCGTCGCCCGCACGGGCCGCGCGCCCTTAGCGCCGGACGCCTATCGAGTGCGTCCGTTTTTTAAGATAATCAGGCAGGCGCGCCATTCGGCGCGAGTTGCGGGTTTAGCACGCTAAACCCCTACGGGGGATGGTTATATATGAGTTCATAGGGGCGCAACCTGATGCCCCGCAACTCGGCACACCGTGCCGCCGGTGTGATCTTCCTTTATTCGCTCGTCGCCCGCACCGCCCCCCGCGTCGGATCGCTTGTCGCCCGCACGGGCCGTCCGCCCTTAGGACCCCGCACGGGTCGCGCGCCCTTAGCGCCGGACGCCTATCGAGTGCGTCACCCTTAACCCTGCGCTACGACGTCATGATATCGCTCTATGCGCACAACACTCTCGGCTGCCCCCAAAAAGGCAAGGATCTCTCCCACGTGAATACCACGCGAAGAACCCACGAGCGCTAAACGGAGCGAGTTCATCACCTTACCCATCCCTAACCCCTGCGCCTCAATATAGGCTTTGAGAGCGGCGTCAATCACCTCTGCCTCAAACGGCGTGAGCGAGCGCAAGCGAGCGGCAATTGCCGCAAGATGCGGCAACAAGTCGGGCTGAGTGTGCTTCTTCACCGCCTTTTCATCATACTCGGTGGGGGCTATCCAGAAATAGTCGGTCTCTGTCCACAAATCTTGCGTAAAGTTGAGACGGTTCTTTACAAGGGCAATGGCTGCAAGCGCCCGCTCTGGCGCGACCTCGACCCCATGCTTCGCACACTCAGCACGGAAGTAAGGAAGGAGCGTCTCTGACGCCGCCTCCGCCAAATGTTGGTGGTTAAACCATTTAGCCTTCTCTGGGTCAAAACGAGCCCCACTCTTACTCACACGCTCGAGAGAGAACTTCGCTATAAGTTCGTCAACGCGAAGGAACTCTTGATCGTCTCCGGGATTCCACCCGAGGAAAGCGAGCATGTTGAGGAAGGCCTCGGGGAGATAACCATCCTCCCGATAGCCATGCGACAATTCGCCCGTAGCAGGCGCTTTCCACTCAAGCGGAAAGACAGGAAAACCGAGCTTGTCTCCATCGCGCTTCGAGAGCTTGCCGTTGCCCGAGGGCTTCAAGATAAGCGGCAAATGGGCAAACTCGGGCTGTACGTCTGACCACCCAAAGGCACGGTATAAGAGATAGTGCAGAGGGAGGGAAGGCAACCACTCCTCACCACGGATAACGTGCGAGATCTGCATCTCATAGTCATCCACAATGTTCGCCAAGTGATAGGTTGGCAACTGGTCGGCGCGCTTGTAAAGCACCTTATCGTCGAGCGTTTCCGAAAGGACGTGAATATCTCCACGGATAAGATCGTGCATCAAGATCGTCTCGCCACGGGGGATCTTAAACCGAATCACCCAGTCGGTCGTCGTGGCAAGCAATTCGTCAACCTCGGCAGGGCAAAGCGTCAAGGAGTTACGCAACCCTTCCCGCGTATGCGGACCGTAAGCAAAACTCTCCCCCTTGGCTTCTGCCTCGGTGCGGAGCGCCTCTAACGCCTCAGGCGTGTCAAAAGCATAGTAAGCCCACCCTGACTCGACAAGGCGTTGCGCATATTCCCAATAAATCGCCTTTCGGTCGCTTTGACGATAGGGGGCAAAAGGACCACCCTCGCGCACACCCTCATCTACCGTCAAGCCACACCATTCGAGCGACTGGAAGATATACTCCTCGGCACCCGGTACGTAGCGCATGGAGTCTGTATCCTCAATCCGAAGAATAAACTTTCCCCCGTGTTGACGAGCAAAGAGGTAATTAAACAACGCTGTGCGCACCCCGCCAAGGTGAAGCGGCCCCGTGGGGCTAGGGGCAAAACGGACACGTATGGGACGATTCATGAGACATTACAGTTTTTCATCAACGAAGCGAGGAGGCATTACAGGAGGGCAGCGTCGTCAGGAGGTGCGACGTCGCGCAACACAGCAAGGTCTTTCTCTATCTGTTGCCGCAAGGCGTCAAGAGTAGCAAACTTGAGTTCGTTACGGATCTTGTGACGGAAAGAGACAAAGACGCGCTGATTGTAGATAGCCGTGCGGAGAGAGGGGATATAAGCCTCGATCGAGACACGCCCTTGGCTATCCACCGTGGGGCGAGTACCGACGTTAATAAGGGCGTTGCGGAGACGCGTCGGCGAGAGCGAGGGGATGAGACAATGTCCCGCATAGACACCATGACTCGGGATGAGTTGCCACCCGCTCAGGGGCTGGATATTGGCTGTAGGGAAACCCATCGTGCGCCCCAATTGTTGACCGTGGACGACCGTACCCCAAAAGCCATAGTCTTGCCCAAGCAAGCGCGCAGCACCCTCCATATCCCCACCCAATAGCGTAGAACGGATACGAGTAGAGCTCACCGTGACCCCGTCGATAGCAAACGGCTCGCCACGATATGCGCGTATCCCCTTGCGCTCGGCAAACTGCTTCAAGAGGGGAAAATCACCCTCTCCCCTGTGACCAAAGCGGTGATCATAACCCATGAGAATGGCGGCAGGGTGCAGGGTCTCATAGAGAGACTCTAGAAACGCGAGGGGCGAAAGGGCGGCGAGAGCAAGAGTAAAATTAAGCACGAGGAGGGCATCGACGCCCAACGACGCCATCAGCTCACTCTTATACTCAAGGGTATTGAGGAGCTTAAACTGCCCCGTGTCGTGCCCAAGAACGATGCGAGGGTGAGGCCAGAGGGTTAGGGCTAAGGTAGGGCGTCCGAGTTCTTGCCCGAGGGCGCGGAGCTGGGAGAGGAGTTGAGCATGCCCGAGGTGTACACCGTCAAAGAACCCGAGGGTCACCACAGGGTTTTGAAAAGTCACTTGTTGCGGATCGCGCCACACCCACATCTCGTTCTCGTAAGCTTATACTCGCGTGCAAAAATAGGAAAAGTAACGCGGTCTGCCAGCGCTAAGAGCGCGTAGCCCGTAGTTGAGGAGGGGGGAACGCCCTTAACGCTGACTCTCCAAACCACCGAATGGTGTGTACGGACGCCCATCGCGTGCATCTGCCTTTTTGCGTCGCCTGCCTGATTCCCCAAAACACCAAATGCTCTTTGTACGGACGCCCATCGCGTGCATCTGCCTTTTTACGTCGCCTGCCTGATTCCCCAAACCACTGATTTCCATCCCCTGTAGGGGTTTAGCGTGCTAACCCGCAACTCGCGCCGCGTGATCTTCCCCTTGTCCGCTTGTCGCCCGCACGGGCCGTCCGCCCTAAGGACCCCGCACGGGCCGCGCGCCCTTAGCGCCGTCCGCGTAGGACTCCTCTAGACCGTCAGGCTGTGGAAAACCTCCTCTAGATGCGAGGCGCGCTGGTAAAGCGTGTGGAGCGTATACCCTCCCTGACTCGCAGACTCAAAAAGACGCGGACGAAGGTCAATGTCAAGGCTCGTGCGAAACGCCCAGTCTCCCGACGCCTCTTGGGTGAGTGTCGCCTCAGGACACCACCCCTGCAAGACCTCCCGCGTGGGCGAGGTGACAAACCCCACAACATAAACCCGCTCTCGCCGACTCCGGAGGAGCTCTGCGGTACTGCTCACCGCCACAAGCTCCCCCTCACGGATGATCGCCACACTGTCACAAAGCGCCTCAACCTCCTGCATTATGTGAGTAGAGAAAAGCACGGCACGATTACGCCCAACCTCGCGGATGACCTCGCGGATCTCCACGATTTGATTTGGGTCAAGCCCATTCGTAGCTTCGTCAAGGATGAGCGTGTCGGGGTCACACAACAGCGCAGCCGCCAACCCCACACGTTGCTTATAACCCTTGGAGAGGATCTTTATGCGACGCCCCCGCATGGCTTCCAACCCCGTCAACGCGCCAATCTCTTTGACTCGCTTACCCACGTTGGCAAGCCCATAAAGCTTACCCACATAGTGAAGATATTCGTAAGTATAGAGCTCTCCATAAAGGGGGTTCTGTTCGGGTAAGTAACCGAGTTTGGCACGCCACGCACCATCCTCGCCAGTAACCGAAAGCCCATTGACCACGACCTTGCCCGAGGTGGGACGCAAACCGCCCGTAAGGATGCGCATCGTGGTAGATTTCCCCGCCCCGTTGGGTCCCAGCAGACCGAGGATCTGCCCTGGGCGGACATCGAGGGAGATCCCCCGTAAAACCTCCCTTTCGCCAAAAGACTTGCGGAGATCGGTAATAGCGATCATCGTCTAAAAGTTGTAGTAACGAGAGAGGCGCTGACGGAAAAGGTTCTCATTCGCAAGGTTGATGTTGTGGACGAGCGCGCGTATCTTTTCCTCACGCTGTTTCAGCTCCTCGGGGGCGACATCGGCTTGGTTTTGAAAAACAATGTAGTCTACCCGATAACCCACAGAGTCGAGCGCCATCGCTACCGCGGCCTTATAGTCGTCAAAAACGATAACCGTGGGGAGAGTCTTTGCGGTATAGGTCGCCACCGCCTCGCGGACACACCCACTAATATGGCGGATTTGCGGCTCTCCCAGATACTTTGCCCCGAGCATCATCCGCACGAGGTCGATTTGGGCAAGCTCATTGGTCTTGCCCGCGTGGACGAGCTTGCGATACCCCTTGTCAGAGGTCTTGAGAAAGAGGGAGATAAACCGATCGGGGATGCCCTGCAAGTCTTGCAACGTCGCCTCTTTGACACGGAGTTTATACTCCCGATGGGCGTCTTTTTGGGTGGTCGGCACCGAGTATTGCCAGTTCTTCGTACGAAGGTAGCTTTCGGTAGGCGGATCAGGTTTCCACTGCGTCGTAGGGCGCTCAAGTGCCTCGCTTTGCAAACGGAGTTGCCCTCCCTCAAGAGCATAGATAATACAGTTAATGAGGTGGACATACCCCCCTCCAATCTGGCTGTGAAGCGCGCCCCAGAGGGTGAGGTAAGGGGCGGGGGCGACACTATCGTCCGAGCGCCAGACGCTGTCTAAAGGGTGTTGTCGGAGGTAAGAGACAAAATCACTGTCCATGGAGACGGGAAAGTAGGTAGTTGATTTCTCTTGGAAGGGGTTCGCTGCCCGCTCTCGTTCGTGATAGAGCGCCCTTACGTCCATGACGTATGCGCTATCATTACCCAGCTGAATGTGCAGGTTATAGTCGCTCCCCCAGCTCATATTCCTGATCGCCTCGCGTTGCCCATACCCATTGAGCACCACGAGCACCGCACACAAGAGCCCGAGCAGCCGTCGTATCCGTGGCATGTTCCCCCTTTCCGTCTTACCTTTGCCGAGTCACTCGGCGTAACGTTATGAACAAAGATATACCCTTTTGCCCAGATGCAGCTCCCCTTCTAGTGGGGGTCACAGGTGCCTCGGGCGCGCTGATTGCGCGCAAACTGCTCGATCTGTTGTTGACCCACTCTTCGTTGCCACTTCACCTTGTCTTCTCCCCGATGGGGGAAAGGGTCTGGAGTTACGAACTCGGAGAGGCATTACCGCTCCCCTCCGAGCGTCTGACACGTTACCGTCCCGACGACCTATTTGCACCGTTAGCTTCGGGCTCTTTTCTGACGCGGGGAATGGTGATTGCGCCTTGCTCCATGGGGACTTTGGCAAAAATAGCCTCTGGAGTGACCGACAATCTATTGACGCGTGCGGCGGATGTGACCCTCAAGGAGCGCCGTCCGCTGGTGATCGTACCGCGCGAGTCGCCGCTCTCGGCGATACACTTGCGCAACCTTCTTTCCCTAGCAGAGCTCGGGGTCGTGATAGCACCACCAATGGTTACGCTCTATGATCGTCCTCGCTCGCTCGAGACGATGGTAGAGAGTTTTGCTGCCCACCTGTGTCAATTGCTCGGGGTTGGCGTACCGCGAAGGGCGTGGTCCTACACGGATGAAGAGGCTAGATGTGAGCGCAATGGTTAACCCAAACGGTCTTCCATACGGACGCCCATCGCACGCCCCCTTAGCCCCCTTGCAAAAAACGCTCAAAGACTCGTTGCGTGAAGTCGATAGCCTGATGCATCGGCATCCGAAGCGTA
>CALHZE010000141.1 GCA_938040915.1 uncultured Bacteroidia bacterium
CCCCGCCCACTCTGCCCGCCACCTCCTGATATCTCGGCCTCGCAAAATCGGTCGTATTAGTTGTGCCGTTTTTTCACGCTCTGTCGCGGTAGCACAAGAATCTAAGATACGGTCACGCTGAGCAGTAGAAATAATAAAGGCTTCGTTACAACCCGTAAGTACACCACGAAATATCCGCACATCCCACTCCCCGAGCGGCGTACCATAACGCGCGATCTTCTCTAAAATTGACTCCTCAAGCGCATCACCCAACACCACCCACGACGCCCCCGCATCGGGCAACGACTGAGACGTGGCGCGATGCAAAACATAGCTTTTCAATCCGCCAGCCTCCTCCATACCCTCTTTATTTACCGTAACGCAGCGTGTGGGGGCTGTTCTCTGCTGTTTCTTCGCGAGCAGGATATTGACATCCACCGTCGCACTATCAAAGACCTGTAGACCCCCAAAATCAATAAGAAAATCAGGCTGAGTCTTTTCCGCAAGAAACTTCCGCAACTTTCCCCCGTAACCCGCACGCATCCACTTGTTAGAGGTGATAAAAGTGAGCGTCCCCCCTGGCTTGAGCAGCTCACACCCACGCTCGTAAAACAAAACGTAGAGGTCGCCCATACGGTCAAAGGTCGCATAACCTTGCTGCTTCAACTCGTCGCTCTGCGCACGCATCTTCTGCAATTGCACGTAGGGAGGATTCCCGATCACCACGTCAAAACCCTCGCGCAAGTCAAACATCCACTCCGCATCAAAAAAAGGCGCTGAGGCATTTTGGTCATACGGACTCCAAGACACCAGCTGGCTCGCCTCCTCCGATGCCCAAACCGTCGAGAGCGCGGCGCGGAGCTGCTCACACAGCTCGTGGTCTTGTGCGCGTAGCCGTTTCTTTTCGCTCGCCGTCCGTGCTCGGAAATGAGCATGACGCAGCGACTTGAGTTGCTGCTTAAACACCTCAACACGCTGGTTTCTAAAAACATCGTCCTCCCGCTTAGGGCGAATCAGCGTGTTCGCGGCAACGAACTTTGTTTCCAAGTTCGGCAGTGGCGGGAGACCGTAGTTATCAGCCGCCTGCGACGACCGGCGGTCACAGTCACACACCAGCGAGATAAAGAACCTGAGCTTCGTGATTTGCACTGCAATAGGCTCTATATCAATGCCGTAAATGCAGTTCTCTATCAGTTCGAGCTTGAGCGCATAGAGGTCGCTCGTGGGCTCGAGGCGTTGCAAAAGATCGACCATCCGGTTGAGCATCCCCATCGGGAATGCGCCAGACCCACAGGCGGGATCTAAGATCTTGAGAGAGCGGAGTTTCGTGGCAAGCGCCGTGCGCTCAGGGGCGGGGAATATGGCGAGGTCGCCCTGTTCGTCAAAGAGCACTTTCAACAACGGGGTCTCTTCGCCCAGTGCGGCGCGAAGGCTCTGGTCGACCATATAGCTCACCACCTCGCGCGGCGTGTAAAATGCCCCTTTCTGTTTACGAGCACTCTCCTGTGTATCTGGGTTATACGTGCCAAGAAGGTTCTCAAACACCTTGCCCAGCAACTCGGGGTCGAGGGCGACCTGTTGGTCTGAGGGCGTGTTTTCCTCGACCGTAAAATGGTAGCGAGAAAGAATGGAAAATAGCCCCTCATGCTTCACGCCGTCGCCCTTTTGTGCAAAAAACAAGGCATTGGGCACAAAGGCGCGGTATTTGGGCACTCCACTTGCAAAGCGGGCGTCGTTGCGACTAAATCCGTCGATGTTACAAGCGACTTCTTCGCCGTCGATCTCTTTCGTTTTGTCGAGACACTCAAACAAGCCGCCGTTAAGGAACGGCACTTCGGCAAAGAGCGATACGACCTCGTCCTTGGGGATGGCAAAGAGCTCGTCGTAGCGGTAGAGGGTTTTGATGTCGCGTTTTCCCACGCGTTCCGCGAAGGTGCGGTTGGGGCGTCCCGACTCGTCGACGATCTCGCGATTGAGCGTAGCAAAAAAAAGGTTTTGGAGGATGGCTTGGTAATACTGTCCGCTGTCAACAGCTTGTGGGTCAAACTCTTTGAGAATCTTTGTCAGCGCCTCGGGGCGGAAAAGACGTTCGGGAACTAAGCCCTTTTCCTTGATAAACCAGACAAACATCAGCCGCGTGATGAGGCGGATGAGCTTGAGGTCGAGCCCCTCGCGGTCGTCATCGGGATGGGTAACGTCGTTGGGGAAGGTGACGCCCGTTTCGGGGTCGCGCGCCCAATCATACCAACCCAGCAGTTCGGCATAGAACTCGCGGGTCAGTGCCTCGACCGAAAAAGCGCGCTCAATGTCGGCGTGGTCGATGTGACCTCGTCGCTCGGCGAGGCTCGCGAAGTTCTCCGCTGCGGTGCGGCACGACTGACCCGGACCGAGGAGGAAGGTATAGCGTTTGGTATCAGTGACTTCGGTCTCGCGCCCCGCCTTGTGGCAATAAGAGAAGCGCCAGTCGGTATCTTGTTGCGGCGCGGGGTAATGAAAAAGGATGAAGGCACACGAGTAATAGCCCATCAGGCGGCGCACCACGCGTTGGATCTGTACGCGGTTACGTTCCATCCGCACGCGGTTATCGACCGTAACGTCAAAAAGATAGAGGGGCTCGATACCGATATCCAGCTTGCCGATGCTCTTAATACTGCGAACCCCCGTCCCCTCGGTTTTATCGTCCGTACGCTCAAGAAGTTCGGTTGCGTAGTGTGGGCTATAATGCTCTTGCCCGAAGATGGGGAAAAGCACTTCTGTCAAGAATGAGTCTGCGCCCGAATATGGCGAGCTCAGGTACGTTTGAAGAGATTGGGATGTCATGGGAGGGAAAAGTTAACCTCTGTCACGTTTACCCGACCCTGCTCGTGGAGACCTTGACTTTACGATGTCGCTCAAGGTGCGCTCGCAGTGCCGCATGGCTCGGGTCGGTCAGTTGAGGATCTTGTGCATAAAGGTGTTTCACCGCCTCACGCATCCACGCGATCTCATTCGTGTCGGCTTTCGGGTCAGCCGCTCGGAGTGTCGTGGGAAGTCCACTCTGCTGCGTACCACTGAGTTCGCCCGCACCTCGCAGCCGAAGGTCAGCCTCGGCTATCTTAAATCCGTCATTAGTACTGACAAAAATGCGCAATCGCTGCAGGGTATGTTCCTTGATCTCGAAGCGCGTGACGATGTAACAGAAACTCTGATTGCCCCCTCGCCCGACACGTCCGCGTAACTGGTGGAGCTGCGTCAATCCGAACCGATCGGCATCTTCGATCACCATCACCGTGGCATTAGGGACGTCAACCCCCACCTCGATAACGGTTGTGGCGACCAAGATATTGGCTTCCCCCGCGGCAAAGGCGCGCATCGCCTCCTCCTTCTCTTGCGAAGGCATTTGCCCGTGGAGCATCCGTAACTGATACTCTGGGAATTCGGCTTGTAGCCCCTCAAAACCCTCAACCACACTCTGATAATCTAGCGTCTCAGACTCGTTGACGAGCGGATAGACAAAATAGGCTTGATGCCCCTTAGCCAACTCTGCACGGAGCTTAGCATAGAGTTTGTCGCGTTGCGTGTCATAATAGTGGAAGGTCGAGATAGGCTTTCGCCCCGCCGGGAGCTCATCAATGACACTCACGTCAAGCCCCGCGTAAAGCGTAAGGGCGAGCGTCCGCGGGATGGGCGTAGCCGACATAACCAATATGTGCGGCATCACAACGGGGTTCTTTCCCCAGAGCTTGGCGCGCTGCTCGACACCAAAGCGATGCTGTTCGTCGACAATGACAATCCCCAAATTGTGAAAGATGACGGTGTCTTCTATCAACGCGTGTGTGCCAATCAAGATGTGTAGCGTCCCCTCCTCCAACGAGGCGAAGATCTCTTTACGTTCACGCGCTGGGGTGCTACCGGTCAGCAAGGCGACGCGCACGGGGAGGTCGCCCAACATTTTGGTAATGCCCTTATAGTGCTGAGTGGCTAATATCTCGGTGGGCTCCATCAAGCACCCCTGCGCCCCATTATCTACGGCAAGGAGCAGCGAAAATAGAGCAACCAAGGTCTTTCCACTCCCGACGTCTCCCTGTAACAGACGGTTCATCTGCTGCCCACTCCGCATATCGTTGTATATCTCTCTTACGACGCGTTTCTGCGCATTGGTTAAAGCAAACCGCAAGTGCTCTTTGTAAAAACCATTGAAAAGGTCGCCCACGTGCGTACACGGGATGCCTAACGTTTGCGTGTCGCGTGCCAAGAACTCCGCCTGTCGTAACTGGAGCAAAAACCACTCTTCACATTTGAGATAACGGATGGCGCGTTGCGCTTCCTCCCAGGTCCGCGGGAAATGAATACGCCGTAGCGCCTCGCCGCGCGACATGAGGTTATACTTTATCATCTCCTCCTCGGGCAAGATATTGACAATGTGCCCTGCTACGTAATTCAGCGCCTTAGCGACAATCTCGGCAAAGCGTTTGGAGGAGAGGTAAACCTTCCTCAGCGCGTCGTGCCCCTCATAGACCGGCTCTAGGCAGAGTGTGGGGAAATGACCTTCTGGTAGGAACTCAAACTCCGGATGGAGAAAGTTGATGGTATTGCGGAAACGCGAGGGTTTCCCGAAGAGGAGGTAACGCGCCCCAAGGTTCAGTTGCTTGTAAACGTAGCGCGTCCCTTTGAAAAAGACGGCTTGAAACGTCCCCGATTCATCTTGAAACTCCGCCACGAGGCGCTGTTTTACCCCCTCGCCCTCATGGGTAATATACTTGAGGGTTGCCACAAGCTGCACGGGGAACTCATCGCTGGCGATGCGCGCATAAGGGGTTATGCGCGTCCGGTCGTTATAGGTACGTGGTGTGTGTAACAAGATGTCCTCGATCGTGCGAATCTGTAGGATGGTGGTCAAAGCATGCTCCCACTTCTCGCCCAAACGAAGGACTGATATCGGGGAGTCTAAAAGAGAAGCCATGGCATCAGGGTCTTACGGGGTCAACCTGCGCCGTACTCGCGTCGCCAGAGGGTACTCCAGAGCCCCACCCCATATCCCAAGACCATCACGCCACAAGCCCAAACACTCCGCATCGCAAGCCCGAAGCTACGAAACTGCCGGTAGGCATGACAAGCCACCAAAAGGATGTAAACGACCCCGACAAACAACAGTACTACGCACTGCCAATGTACGAAAAGCGCCGCAATCCACAAAACAAAAAGCAAGATCGCAAGCGAAGGTAAGAGATGTACCCAACGCAACGTTCCTGGGTGACGACTTGCGAGCATCCGGCGTGCGCGCCCCGAGTGATAAACCTGTCGGAAGAAGCTCCCCCACGACGTCCGTCGTTTGTGGTAGACAAAAAGATCGCGTTGCAACGCAGAGCGAAAACCCGCTTCGCACAAACGCATACTCAAGTCAACATCCTCGCCGTAACGGAGGTCTGCAAAACCGCCCACCGCCTCAAACGCCGCCGTCCGGACACCCATGTTAAAGGTGCGCGGGTAAAACTTGTCGGTCGCCTCGCCACCGCCGCGAATCCCCCCTGTGCTATAGGGCGAGGTCATGGCATAAGAGATGGCTTTCTGTATCGGAGAGAAGCGCTCGTCCCACGCGTCGGGACCACCCCAAAGGTCGATCTCGGGGTGTGCTCGTAGCCACCCTTCAGCCGTCGCGAGGTAGTGGGGCGGGAGTGTGCAGTCAGAATCGACAAAGATGACATAGTCAGTCGATTGGGCGAGTGCCGCCACACCATGATTACGTGCAAGGGCGGGGCCTGTGTTCTCTTGTGAGAGGTAAATAAGGTCGAGGGACGACGCATAACGCGCACACAGTGCGTCGGAGGGGCGTTGTGAGCCATCTTCGATGACGACCACCCGAAAATCAGAGGTGGTCTGCACAACAAGACTATCGAGAAGTTCCTCCAGCTCCTCCGGACGGTTATAGACCGCGATAACGATGCCGATGTACCGGTGAACCATACGGTGGGTAACACTTACATCAACCGCGAGGCCTCACTCCGCAACGTCGACAGCGCCGCCGAAGTGGGGTGCGTGCTCAACTCCAACAGCATCGCAAGGATCATCTTAGAAAGCTCATTGGCTGGGCTTGCGGGGTGCACCTTCTCCCCACACATAGTGATCATCTTGCTCACGTTTCCCTTCGCCTGTCGCACCTGTTGCCACGCCTCGTGGCTTACATAGATCTGTTGCGAGAGGTTATGTTCCCACTCCTCGCGGATGTTGGAGAGAAGCTCATACTCATACTCCTTCGCCGAGAGTTCGCCCATTTCACACCTCACAAGGAGGCTCTCGGGGCTAATACGTTCCATCAGGAGGGTCAACCGTTCGTAAGCCTGAAGCCGGATCGGTAACGTCAACTTACGCGTCTCAATGCCCTGTTGCAAGGCGTCGCGGTGTAAGAGCGACTTGGTAAGATACCGGTAAGACAACAACCCTGCTGCCAAGACCAATAGGCTCGGCACGGTGGCCAACAACCATAGTTGCATTTCCATACAGCTTTTCCTCTATTCTTTCCTCTATTCTTCGTGGGAACTGTTACGCGCCCAATATTGTTTCAGTAGCTCGGGGCGTCGCGCCTCGGTGAGTCGGAGAGCCTCGGCGAGTTGCCACTTAGCGATTTCGGGGAAATTGCCCGAACGGAGGATGGCAGGCACCTCCCAACCTCGGAAGTTCTCAGGGCGCGTATAAGCGGGCGGGGAAACAAGCCCCTCTTGAAACGAATCTGAGAGTGCAGAGGTCGCATCGCCGAGCGCGCCAGGTAAGAGCCGCACGATGGTATCGACCAAAACCGCTGCCGCCAACTCGCCCCCGCTCAATATATAATCGCCAATGCTCACCTCGCGCGTCACGAGGTGGTCTCTGACCCGCTGGTCAACCCCCTTATAGTGACCACACAAGATCAATAGACGGGGCTTGAGGCTCAACTCTGTGGCTAGGGCTTGAGTCAGCAGTTCGCCGTCGGGGGCGGTATAGACAATCTCGTCGTATGCCCCTCCCTCGGCTTGAAGGTGCTCCACAGCTTCGAATATAGGCTCGGGTTTGAGCACCATCCCCGCATCGGGACCGTAGGCATAGTCGTCAACCGTCCGTCGCTTGTCATGGGTATAGTCTCGCAGCTGACGGAGGTGGATATCCACGATGTGACGCGCCCTTGCGCGCCCGACAATAGAGTAGTCGAGCGCCCCCGTCAACAGTTCGGGAAGGACAGTTAAGATATCGATAGTCACGGTCTAGAATGCGGTTATGGGGGAAACGTGGTTATAGTCCGAACGGTGTGGCAAAAGTATAAAACGGGCGCATCACATTGCGCCCGTATAGGAATGCCCAATTCTCATATTGACCCTTCTCGTCGCGCTCCGCGACAGCCTCTCGCTCTATTCAAACAGTTTCGCCCATTCGTGCTTTTTGCGCTCTTTCCACAAGCCCGTGTGGTAGGCGTTGCTCACGATGAGAGGCACCACCGTCGTAGCCTCGGCATACACCATTTGTTCGAATGTGGTGTCAACCTTGCCCCACGACGACGCTTCCTTTAACGTCGAAGACGAACAAGCCCCGTCGCGGACGTCAGCCACCGTGATTTGCACGGCATAGTTGTGCATCGGCACTTCGTGTCCCAACACCTCAGCACACACTACGGTGTCTTGCGCAAAGTTCTTAGGCACGCCACCGCCGACCATAAAGAGCCCCGTCGTCTTCGCAGCGATCTTGATTTGGGTGAGCTCGAGGAAGTCTCGCACGGAGTCTATCGAGACATGCGCCGTGGGGTTCGCCACCTGATGTAACACCAAACCGAAGCCGGCACTCGAGTCGCTAAAGGCGGGACAAAAGATCGGCACATTGTGCTCGTAACAGGTCTGGATCAGACTCTCTTTCTTTACCGAGTGTTGTGTGAGGTAACGCCCCATCTCTTTGATAAACTCGCGCGAGCTATAGGGGCGCGGCGTCAGTCCGTCAGCGACCGCCTTTATCGTAGCGTCACAATGCTGGAGCTCCTCTTCGTCGATATAGGTGTCATAGATACGGTCGATGTATTGTGCTCGGAGCGCAGAATCGTCGACAAAAGGCGTGCCACGATAATGCTTAAACCCGAGGGCTTCGAAGAAGTCCATATCGACGATAGAAGCCCCTGTGGAGACAATGGCGTCGACCATGTTGTTGCGCACCATATCGACGTAAACCTGCATACACCCTGCCGCGCTCGTGCTACCTGCCAAGGTGAGGATAGTCGAACACTCTTTGTCGCCCAACATCCGGTTCAGAATATCCGCCGCATTGGCGGTATCGCGCGACGAAAACGACATGCCGCGCATCGCGTCGATGATCGGGCGGGCGTCTATCTGCTTAATATCCACGTGGCGGATCTCTTCACGCAACAATTCTTTCTTGCTCATTCTCTATGCTTACGTTAAGCGCTATCTATTTACTGTGCAATGGGATAACTGGTGCTGAAAGCGGAAGCTCAGCAACCGATAAAGGAGCTTGGCGGCGAGGAACGCCGAGGGCTTGTAATGCCCCGTGGGGCAGAGCTCGACGATGTCAAAACCGACCACCTCGTGTGTCTCAAAGACGCGGCGGAGGAAAGCGAGCGTCGGATGCCACGCCAAGCCGCCGGGTTCCGGCGTCCCCGTGGCGGGGAGGATGGCGGGGTCAAAAGCGTCAAGGTCGATGGTCAGGTAGACGCGGGGCGTCAGGAGGTCGAGGGCGCGTTGTTCCCACCCCGTCTGTCCGACGACCTCGTGTGCCCAAAAGATGCGGTCGCGTTGCAACCCCTCGAGCTCCGAGCTATCCATACTACGGATTCCGACCTGCACGATGGGGCAGACCTCGCGTGCCCGCGCCATCACACAGGCATGGTTAAAAGGCGAGCCCTCGTATGCTTGTCTTAGGTCGGTGTGGGCATCCAACTGCAAGACCGTGAGGTTCTCATACTGGGCAGCATGTGCCAAGATTGGCCCAATGCTCACCGAATGTTCGCCCCCGATGCTCACCACATACTTGCCTTGCGCTATGTGGCGGGTCACAGCAGCGCGACTCTCCTCGACCATCTGCTCCACCGAGCCACCGCAAGGCACGGGCTCAGCAGTAGCAATACCGATGGTATAGGGCTCGGTGTCGGTCTCAATGTCATAAAGCTCCATATTTTCCGAAGCCTCGAGAAGGGCTTCGGGACCTTTGTCTGCCCCTTTTCCCCACGTGCTTGTCCCATCAAATGGGATAGGCTGTATGACGACGCGCGCCGTCTCATAGTCGCAAAACTCGGCAGGGAGTCCCCCGTAATTTTTCATAACGCTCCTTTCTTATCGTATCGCTGGCAAAGATAGGTATTTTGTCCTACGCAGACGGGGTCTGTAGAGACTCAACATGCTGCGCCCTGCGGCAAGGACGCCGTCCTGTAAAAAAAACGGACGCACACAATGTGCGTCCGTACAAACGTTGCCCACAACGAACCTAGTCGGTGTAATAGGTACGCGGAATGCGGGGCGAGATGGCA
The DNA here is from genome assembly GCA_938040915.1 of uncultured Bacteroidia bacterium. Taxonomy (GTDB): domain Bacteria; phylum Bacteroidota; class Bacteroidia; order Bacteroidales; family CAJPTX01; genus Bacteroides_D. The sequence goes on from CALHZE010000141.1 coordinate 9,455, forward strand.
CTTAACACCTCGTATGGGATGGTACCTAACCACGTCGCCAGCTCGTCGATCGTGGGGGCGTCACCAAAAAGCGTAACAGCATCGCCCTCCTGCACCGCAAGCCCCGTAACGTCGAGCATACACGTGTCCATACAGATGTTGCCAATAGTGGGGGCGAGCTGTCCGCCAATCGCCACTTTACCAACCCCATTTCCCAAGCGACGACTATAACCGTCGGCATAACCCACGGGAATGGTGGCAATGCGCCGCGGCGTGGGTATTTTTCCCCGACACCCATACCCTACGGTTTCACCAACCTCGAGCTCTTTAATCTGCGCCACAAAGGTCTTTAACGAAGCAACAGGGCGTAGTTCTGTATTGCCGCAGCAGGAGAGTCCGTGTAACCCGATGCCGAGGCGCACCATGTCATATTGCCACTCGGGGAAACGCTCTTGCCCAGCAGAGTTGAGGATGTGTCGCAAGGGGCGATAAGAGAGGCTCGCCATGACTTGCGACGACATCTGCTCAAAGCGAGCAAATTGCTCGTGGGAGAAGGCGTCGAGCGCTTCCTCATCCGCCCCAGCAAGGTGGCTAAAAATAGAGGCTACCCGCAGGTGTGCTGCGGCACGTAGCTCAGCGATTAACTCAGGGAGATCTCCCTCCATAAAGCCCACGCGGTGCATCCCCGTGTCGAGCTTGAGGTGGATGGGGTAGTCGCGCTTACCGACCATTGCTGCCGCTTCCTCAAAGGCGTGGAGAAGGGAGAGGGAAAAGATATTAGGCTCAAGCCCATATGCAATCATCGCCGGCAGGGCATCGGGAGCAGGATTGAGCACGAGGATCGGGAGTGTTATCCCCGCACTACGGAGAGCAAATCCCTCATCAGAGAAGGCTACCCCGAGGTAGTCAACTTTGTGGTATTGAAGAAATTGAGCCAACTCGCCGAGCCCATTGCCATACGCAAACGCTTTCACAAGGACGAGCATCTTGACCCCTAGGCGCAGACGTCCGCGAAACCAATTGAGGTTACTCTCGAGTGCACCGAGGTTAACTTCCATGACGGTCCGATGGATGCGGCGCTCCAATTGCTGCGAGACGCGCTCAAAGCCAAAGCGTCGCGCGCCTTTGACAAGGATGGCATAACCCGCAAAGGAGTCGCTGGGATGACTCGCTAGAAAATCTTCGGTAGTGGGGTAAAAATGGGTTGAGGGGGCGAAGGGAGTCATGGTACGGATCTCATCGCCGACGCCGATAAGGAGCTCTACCCCATATTTTTCCAAGAGTGCGTGCACGCGACCATAGAGTTCGCTGGGTACGAGCCCCGACTGGTCGATATCAGAGAGGATGAGACCGCGCTTTGCGCCACCAGCCTTTCGGCGGCTTCGTCATAGCCCGCATTGCTGTCTATGGTGTGGAAGGCGAACGGCGGCTGCCAGTCGGCATTGCAGTAGCGGGCAGTCAGCTCGAACGGGCGCAATACAAGGGCACTGAGCGCATCGCCCATCGGCATCCCGAGGGTCACACTCGCCACGAGCGTGTGGAGGGCATTCTCAATGCTAGCCGCATCTGCAGCGGGCAATACGCCGCGAAAGGTATTTCCTTGCCGATCAGTCAGCGAGACCTGCTTTCCCTCGGCGAGAGAGACTTGCCAGTCAGCTTCTTCGCCCGTACGCGACCACGAGACTAGTTTAACCCCATATTGCTCAGCAAAGGCGACGGCAAGTCGGTAGAGGAGCGCCTGATCGCGACACACCACGAGCTGTTTCGCTTGGGTAAAGAGTCGCAACTTCTCCTCCCCCTTTTCCTCTAGGGTTGCGAAATGAGCTTGGTGGGCGAGCCCAAGGTTGGTAAAAATACCGAGGGTCGGACGGATAATCTCACGGAGGTTATCCATTTCGCCAAGGAGGGAAATCCCCGCCTCATAGACCCCGACCTCGTCTTTAGGAGCGAGCCCCAAGACCGAGAGCGGTACGCCCACTTGCGAGTTATAGCTTTTGGGGCTATGGTTGACGCGCCAGCGGGTGGCTAAGACCTCACTGAGCCACTCTTTGACGACGGTCTTGCCGTTGCTCCCCGTGATCCCGACCACGGGGATTTGAAAGCGTTGACGATGGTAACTCGCAAACTGCTGTAAGGCGCGGAGCGTATTGTCCACACAAAGAAACGTGGCGTCGGGACAATGACGATAACCTTGCCACGCATTAGAAACCACGAAACAGCGCACCTTCTGCTCATTGTAGAGCTGCTCGATGTAACGGTGAGCGTCGTGATGCGCGCCCTCTAAAGCAAAGAAGAGAAGATGCGCGCCCTCGGTCACGAGGCGGCTATCAATGGCTATTTCGCGGATGGGGGCGATGTCGCGGCGTCCGCGGATCTGACTGGAGGGGATTGCCCACAGAAGTTCTTGGAAAGAGTATGATAACATCGGGATGTGGTCGCGCCACACGGGCGATTATTGTGCTAAAAGCGAAAAAGGAAGAGAAGCGGAAACGTATCAGCACACACATTCAACCGCTTTTGGCAGACGCATCACGCTGTGTCAGTACCAAAACACACCTGATTCTCAACGACATATATTACGTTCCATCATTGTAGAGACGCAACGCGATGCGTCCACTTTAGCGCACATTCCTCACCCTATACGGGCTTGGTTTCCACCGGTTTCTTACAGATGGGTTGCCCTTGCTGCTGAACGGTGTGACAGACGAAGTCTGGGCTCGCCTCAGGGTAATCGGCTCGGTAATGCCCACCGCGACTCTCGGTGCGGTAGGTAGCCCCTTCGATCAACAGGCGTGCCACGATGAGGAGGTTTTCACAGAGATGTCGGTAGAGCTCACCCTGAGCAATGGGCAAGGCGTTGACCCTTGCTTCCCATTCGCCCAGTGCGCTACTTGCTGCAGAAAGAGACTGAGCCGTGCGGACAATCCCTACGCCGCGCGCGAGTAGTTCGGCGACAGCGTGCTTGAGGTTGCTGTAAAAGGTTTCGAGTTCGGGGGCACGGAAGAAGTGAGGGGCAAACTCAGTGGGGAGGGGAAGCTTGGAAACTGTGCGCGTTTGCTCGACGGCTCGATGCCCAAAGACGAGGCACTCTATCAAGGAGTTAGAGGCGAGACGGTTGGCACCCATGATGCCCGTAGAGGCAAGCTCGCCACAGACATAAAGGTTGGGGATGTGGGTTTGCCCATAGAGGTTGGTACGGACGCCTCCCACCATGTAGTGTGCCGCGGGAGCGACGGGAATGCGCTGGGTGAGGTCATACCCCAGTTCGGCACAGTGGCGTGCGATGGTGGGGAAACGACTCAAAACGTGTTGCGAATCGAGGTGACGGAGGTCTAGCCAGACATACGGGGCGTCGCCTCGATCTATCTCGGCTGCGATGGCGCGAGCTACGGTGTCGCGGGGTTCGAGTTCGGCCAAAGGGTACTTTCCTGCCATAAAACGCTCGCCACGGGCATTATAGAGGTGTGCCCCCTCACCACGGACAGCCTCGCTAATGAGAAAGGCGTTGCGTTCTTGCGAATAGAGCGCCGTGGGGTGAAACTGGATGAACTCAAAGTCGTGGATTGGGCAACCGGCACGCCACGCAATGGCTACGCCGTCGCCGATGGTCGTGTTGGGGTTA
>CALHZE010000142.1 GCA_938040915.1 uncultured Bacteroidia bacterium
AGGCAGCCAACGTTGAAAGAAATAGACTTTTCCCGAAGCGACGAGGGCGGCTGAGAAAGTATACAGACCCTTTCAAGAGCTGCACTATGTATTGAGTCTTATCAACATAGTAATCTCCGAAGTTTCGTAACTTCTCAAAATCTTGGGTGCCTATAGGCATACGGCGCAGAGCGTTCATCGTGCAATGTTATTTGTTTACACGAAGATACAGAAAAGCCGCCGATAGGCTCGTTTGTAGATTGCAGCCGAAGCACTTGTAGCAGTTACCGCCTCTTTCGGTCAGACTTTTCTACAACCTCTTCCCTCCACTCTTTAACGTTGCGACTCTTTTCGTCGAAACTGACGCCCACTAGGTGAATGGGACGCTTCGTGGCACGAATCTTCTTGAGGTAACCCCGCTCCTTGATTTGGGCAATGGCGTCTTCGGCAGAGCCCTCGGTCGTAACCTTAAATTCAAAGAGATAGATATGTTTGCGTGTGGAAACAATCATGTCTATGCGTCCAGAGGCACACACTACTTCGCTCTGCGCATGTAGTCCGAGCAAACGAAAAACGGCATAAAGGACAGATTGGTAATACTGTTCGCGGAGAGGGCGTCCTGTTTCGTTGTTTGGGATATTGCCGTAGAGAATTCCCGCTAAAACCTCTTCTACAAGCTTCATCGTATCCACCAAGTTGCCACTATTGAGCCACTCGTAGAGATTCCAGATCGTAGGCTCTATGTTGGTGCGCGTGAGCCGCGACGAATAGTGTGGAATGAGTTCCTCTAGGAATCCGAAGCGCACCTCCTCGTTCGGATAGCCAAGGAGCAGGAGGTTTGCCGACGTAAGATACTTTTTTATAGTTAGATAACCAGACTGGAAGAGAAGGGGTACGATGGCATCGTCGTCGTTGTAACGGAAATCTTGTACGGCATTCACTCCGATACTTAAGTCTTTATCAAATTCGGGAATAAACTCCTGTTTCCGCTTGATGTAATTGACCAGGTAGGTCGGCGTAGCAGTCTCAAACCAGTAGTAGCCGTAGTTCTTTTTAGCCAATACGTTGAGTAAGCTAAATGGGTTGTAAACGTGTTCGCCCGAACTGGCAAAACAATAGCCGTCGTATTTTTTTTTGAGTGTCTCGAGGGTCTTTTCTACTGAGCTCTTTTGTGCCGTAGCAAGCGCTTCTATCTCGGGAGTCAAGTGCTGTTCGAGCTCTTGTTCAGTAAATCCACACACGCCAGCAAACTCGTCTAAAAGGGAGATATCATTTAAGTTATTGACGCTACTGAAGAGGGTCGTTTTGCTAAACTTAGTAATCCCCGTTAGGAGAGCAAAGTGGATCGCACCGTCGCACTGCTTGATCGAATGCCCTAAGCGTCGCCCGATTGGCTTGATTTAGTTCCTCATTTTCAATAGTCTCGAGGAGGGGCTTGTCATATTCGTCTACCAGTATTACGGCGCGTTTGCCTGTCTCTCGATAGAGCGTTTTAATGAGCTTAATAAATCGATTCTCTGGGTCATTCTCTGTCCTCTCTATATTGTAGAGCTGCTCAAAATCTAGCAGTTGGGCAGAAAGACTATTAGGTA
>CALHZE010000143.1 GCA_938040915.1 uncultured Bacteroidia bacterium
GTAAATATCCGCCGGTTGGGTGTGTGGCAACGGCAGTCTCTCAAATTATGAGCTATCACAGATACCCGCAATATGACTGGGATAGAATTATAGCGGATGTAGAGTTCAAAGATCCTTACTCTAAGGATGTTCTTTCTACTTTGCATAGGGACTTAGGAAAGCCCCAATACTTAGATATGCATTATACTCTTAAAGCAAGTGGAGCGGATTGTGCCAATGTCCCAAGGACATTTAGGGCGTATGGTTACCAATCTAGTGACTTGTGTGACTATAGTTGGGAGACAATTTGTGCTGAGATTACCGCTAGAAGGCCGGTTTTTGTTAGCGCTTATAGTTTCAAGCATGAGACCACAACACCCAAATTCTTGTTTTGGGGTGGTAAGACAGAGGTTTCCTACTCGGGAGGACACGCTTGGGTGCTTGATGGGATCAAAAAGGTGAGACGTTGGATACGTTTTATAGACAAGAGGACACGCGAGGTCGAAGTCTCATATCAGACGAAAGAGCTCGTGCATTGCAACTTTGGATGGGGTAAATTGAGCAACAATGGTTACTATTTAAGTAAAGCCTTTGATGCGTTAAAGGACCAGTCATGAGAGGGGAAAGTAATATTGCGACATCCGGTCAGAAGTATAACTACCAGTACAACCATAAAATCGTTAAAGACATCAAGGTAAGATGAAACCGCAGATAGTTATTATATCAGTCTTTTGCCTTGCTACTGTGGCGCTTTTTTCTTGCACTCGTCACTCGCTTAAGGAAGATAAGGGTACATTCGTTGGTGAAGGGGTTGACTCACCGTACTTCTTTACGAATATATTGAAAGTGAAGGGGATGGAAGTCGGCGCGAGTGCTGACTATGGTTATGGCTTGGGAAAAAGTGAGCGAACATCCCTACACGTGGGATTGTATGGCGATATGTATGACCAGCACAGAGAAGCCACTTCTACTGAGTTTGAGAAACTCGCTAATGCAATAGGAGATGTGCCGAAGAAGGAAAAATATTGTCACGGTACTCCTGTAGATAATCAGACTACCGAGTCTTCCATTTCCAGCGTGTCGGTAAAAACTCTTACGGGTTATGATGAGACACACCCACAAGGCAGTTCGTTAAAAGATATTATCCGGCTAAGATTTCAATCTTTTGACCATGTTTTCGACAAGACGTTAAAGCCCACGAAATTCGGCAGTGCAGACCATGCGTATTATGTAATCGAGCCAGATGAAGCTTTTTCTCTGATCAAATATCCTGCTTTGCTAGGGAGAGGATATGGAGGCAAGGAATATGTAGGTGGCTTGGTGATGAGCATCGAGTTTACACAGAAGCCCACAAACCCAAGTCAACACATTGAGGTAACGCTGAGCTTTGTCAACGGGTTAGTGTTAAGCAAAGAGGTCTCTGTTCAGATTAAAGAGCAGTGAGAGTGTAGAGGCAGATAGGGCATAGATGGCCGCGGCGGGTAAGAGTAGCTTCTTCTCGGTCGCGGCTTTTTTTATGGGAAGTTTCCCTATTTTATTTCCTCCCTTTTCCGTACTTTTACACACCAACTAAACGTAAGGATTACGCGTATGAAGTCGTTTCTAAAAACCGTTTTGGCAGTGCTCGTGGGCTTGTTCCTCGCGGGGTTTCTGTCGCTATTCTTTATCATCGGGCTGATAGGCGCTATTGCCGAGAGTGAACCGATCTATGTCAACAAACACTCGGTCTTGGTCGTTGACCTCTCCAAGAACCTTGCTGACAAGGCCTCGGCTAAGCCGTGGATGCGGATGAATTGGAAAAGCCTTGACATCCCCTACCAAGGCACGCTCTATGAGACTGTGCAAGCCATCGAGTATGCCGCCGACGACGAAAATATCGACGGTATCATGCTCTATGCAGACGAACTCAACATGTCGATCAACGTCGCCGACGAGTTACGCCGCGCGATTGCGACCTTTAAGGAGACGGGCAAGTTTGTCTATGCGTATGCGGGCAACTATGACCAACTTCCCTATTTCATGGCCTCGGTTGCTGACAGCGTCTTCCTTCACCCGAGTGGCGAGATGTTGTGGCGCGGGCTTAGCTCCCAAAACTTCTATCTCAAGGACGCGTTGGCAAAGTTTGGCATAGAGCCACAGATTATCCGCCATGGCAAGTATAAGTCGGCCGTAGAGCCCTTTATGGAAAACGAAATGAGCCCCGCAAACCGCGAACAGATCGAGCGCTATCTCGGCTCGATGTGGGACTATATCTCGTCGACCGTCGCCTCCTCGCGTCACCTTACGCTGGAAAAGATGCACGACTTGGCCAATAACCAATTGATGTTCCTCGCACAAGAGGCACAGGAAGCCGGTTTGGTCGATCGTCTGCTCTATAAAGACCAACTCGACACCCTCTTGCGCGCAAGTACCGATACCGACGAAGATGACGCGATTTCAACCATTAGGCTAGACTCATACGTGAGCTATGTGAATGCGCAGGAGCACCTTGACCTTAATCGCGAAAAGATCGCCTTGGTGTATGCTGATGGCGAAATTAACGACAGTGACGAAAGCGATGACGAGATCGGGGGCTATGCCTACGCTAAGATCTTCGAGGAGTTGCGCAAAGACGAGAAGATCAAGGCCGTGGTGCTCCGCGTGAACTCCCCAGGGGGGAGCGCCTTTGCTTCTGACGTGATGTGGCGCGAGCTTGAGCTCTTGAAGAAGGAAAAGCCCCTGATTGTCTCCATGGGGCAATATGCTGCCTCGGGCGGATATTATATCTCTGCGCCCGCCGACGCGATTGTTGCTAACCCCCTCACGGTGACGGGCTCTATCGGGGTCTTTGGAATGTATTTCACATACGGTAAGCTCCTCCAAGATAAATTGGCGATACACCCCAAAGTGGTCAATACCAATGCCTATGCGGACTTTGGGTCGGTCTTCCGCCCGATGACCGAGTTTGAACGGAAGACAATACTGCGCTCGATCGAGCACGTCTATGCCGATTTCCTAAAGTGTGTTGCGCTGGGGCGTGGTAAGACGACCGAGACGATCGACTCGATTGGGCAAGGGCGCGTCTGGAGCGGTGTGGATGCGCTTGAGCTCGGGCTTGTCGACGAGTTAGGTACGTTGGAAGACGCTATCGCCTTGGCGGCAGAACGTGCGGGGTGTGCCGACAACTATCGCCTCTCGGTTTACCCCAAGGGGGAGGAAGACTTTATGGCACAGATGTTTAACCAGTTCGCCTCGGCAAAGGTGAGCCTGTTGCGTGCGCTGAGCCCCATCCCCGATGCTGAGCAACAGTTCGTTGACGACCTTGAGCGTCTGCTGAGCAAGCGCGGTGTGCGTGCTGAGATTCCGTACCGGATTGACATTCGTTAGGGTCTATTCGTATAGACTGCTCTGTGTGCGGCTATGGCGTATGCTGTAGCCGCACATTTTGTATCGTCTCGTGCTAACGCGGGTTGTAGCTCCGTATGATTTTTTACTACCTTAGCAGGTAGAAAAGCACAAGGTGTTCGTTAGGCAAGGCTGGAGCACCTTGTGCTTCTTTTTTACCCTTACAGGGAGCATGTGCTCAAGCAGCTATGTACTCGAAGTAACCACAAAACCTTTGAACAAATGAACAGTGTAGCAACGGAAGGGGGAGGACGCCCCTTTATCACGA
>CALHZE010000144.1 GCA_938040915.1 uncultured Bacteroidia bacterium
AAGGTTATCCGCATTGTCAAAGGTAATGGCGGCGGTGGCGGCCGTATTGTCCTCAATCTTGCGAATCTTAATCTTACCGCTCTCGCTCGCCTTGCGAATCGAGTCAATCAGCTTGCCCGAATCCTTACTATAGGGGATTTCGCTAATCACCAGCGTCCTCAGGTCTTGCCTCTGGATGCGTGCTCGCACCTTCACCACCCCACCACGCCGACCGTCGGCATACTTGCTACAGTCGACAAGCCCTCCCGTCAAGAAGTCAGGGTAGAGCTCAAAGGGCTCACCACGCAGGTAAGCGACCGCCGCATCGAGCAGCTCATTGAAATTATGGGGCAAAACCATCGACTTAAGCCCAACGGCAATCCCCTCCGCGCCCTGAGCCAAGAGTAAGGGGAACTTGACGGGGAGCGTGATCGGCTCCTGGTTACGCCCGTCATAGCTCCGCATCCAGTCGGTGGTTTTGTGGTTAAAAACGACGTCTAGGGCAAATTTAGAAAGACGAGCCTCGATATATCGAGGCGCAGCCGCCGAGTCGCCCGTGAGAATGTTCCCCCAGTTCCCTTGCGTATCAATGAGAAGATCCTTTTGCCCAAGCTGCACAAGCGCATCGCCGATCGAGGCGTCGCCGTGGGGGTGATACTTCATGGTCTGCCCGATGATGTTGGCAACCTTGTTATACCAGCCGTCGTCGAGCTCTTTCATGGTGTGCAATATGCGACGTTGCACGGGCTTAAGCCCATCTTGCAAATGAGGCACCGCACGCTCGAGGATCACATACGAGGCATAGTCCAAAAACCAGTTCTCATACATCCCCGTAAGCTGCACACGAGGCTCGCCACTAAGGAGGCGTTCGTGAAAAGCAAGTGCTTTCGGTGATGTCGGCGGCGTCATAGCGTCTGGGGCAAGATCGCCTTCTTCGACGCTCGTGCTATCGTTTACTGCCTCATCAGGGACATCCTCGTCGGAGTGCTCATCAGAGGCTGTGAGGTGGTTTTCTGTGGTCGCTTCGTGGTTCAGATCCTGTGTCGCGTCTATAGACTCTGCGGCATTCGGCGCTTGGTCGTCTCTATGCTGTTCGTTCATACTTTACCTTTCCAACTGGGAAGCAAAAGTAAGAAGAAGTGGGGAATAACCGAGGGGAACTTATACGGACGCCTATCGTGTGCGTCCGCAAAGGCAATGCGAAATGTCCGTAAACACAACGCGCTACGTCCGAGCAGCTCTAAGAGATATTTGTACGGACGCCTATCGTGTGCGTCCGTACGCACCATCGCCGCGCCATATATTATTTCCACAACCAACCTAAAGCGGTAAAACGAGTTCTGCCCCCTTGCCCTGATACTCCCCCCTTGCCTCAAGCAACGCCTTAAAGCGACGCAACACCTCGTCATTGCGAATAAGCCCCCAGTTGGGCGCAAGGAGGTAACGCGGGGGGGCCTCGGCACAAATACGCTCAATGGCAATGGTAGGGGGCAATGCAGAAACAACCCCAACGAGAAACTCTAGGTAGGCATCTAAACTCCAGAGGGTAAAGGCGTCAGGAGTCGCCTCCCATTCCTGCGCCATGCGCGTCCCGCGCAAGATTTGCAATTGGTGAAACTTTATCGTCTGGATGTCTGCCCGCGACACCCGCCCCAATGTCTCATACATCATGGCGGGCGTCTCCCCTGGTAACCCCCATATCAGGTGCACCCCAACCGGCAACCCCGCGCGCCGCAAACGTGCGATAGCCTCTAACGAAGTGGCAGCGTCGTGTCCACGCCGGATGCGCTCAAGCGTCTCATCGTGTAGCGTCTCAACCCCCAATTCTACAAAAAGATAAGTGCGACGCGCGAGTTCCTCTAAGAGAGAAACGACCTCGGGCGGAAGACAGTCCGGACGCGTCGCAATGACCAACCCTTCCACGCCCGACGTCTCAAGCGCCTCGC
>CALHZE010000145.1 GCA_938040915.1 uncultured Bacteroidia bacterium
CCCTGCTGACGCGCGAGCTCTTCCTCGGCGTGCTCGAGATAAAGCCCTTGAAACAGCTCCTTCTTCCCCTCAAAATAGGCTGCGAGCGTCGAAAGGAAAAGGCTCTTCCCGAAACGGCGCGGACGGCTAAGGAAGAAATACTTCGAGTCTTTGATTAGGTTAAAGACATACTCCGTCTTGTCTACATAAAAAAAGCCATTCTTACGGAGATCTTCGAAGTCTTGCGAGCCAATAGGCAATCTTTTTTCCTGTTGCATAACTCTTTCGGTTGAGGTGGTTTGTTGGGTAAAGGTACGAAAAAGGGGCGTAGGACGCCCCTTCTCTCTGTGTAGATATCTCGCAAACACGACCTACGCCTCCTCAACCTGCCACTCCCCGAGCGTACGCGCCGCTTCGTCAAAACTAGCGCCAATCAGAACCACCTTTTTAGCCCCCGTAAGATAGGGCGCTGCATACCCCTGTCGCCGAATCTGCGCAATAGCCTCCGCGGGCGAACCAGCACTCAGAAGCTTAAACTCAAAAAGATAAACGGTGGTGTTCGTCTCGACAATACAATCGGCTCGCCCGAGCGCCGAATGAATCTCCGTGCGCACCCACTCCCCCATGAGCTTAAAGACCAAATAGACCGCCGTCTGATAGTGATCTTCTGTCGCCTCTACCCCCTTGCCATAAGGGCAGCCCGCAATGAGCGCCTTGAGTTGCCCCATAAAGTCATCGACGCGTCCCGCGGCTACAGCATTCTTAAATTTAGCCGTTAACGCTTGCACCGAACCGCGGACGCGAAAAACGCGTGGAAACAAAATCTGCAAAAAAGCATAGCGCACCTCGTCATTAGGAAAGCCAAGACGATAGGTGTTATCCTCAGTAATATACTCTTTGATAGAAAGATAGCCCGACTGGAATAGGATCGGGACTGCGTCCTCCTTCACCGCCTTGTAAGACTCCAACTCGAGCGCCCCATACTCGATCCCTCCGTCTAGCGACGGGATGTCAAGCTCCGCCTCTCGGAGCAGGTTTACCAGATAGCTCCCCGTCGAGCCTGTAAACCAGTAGTAGCCAAACTGTTTCTTCTGAAGCAAAGTCAAAAAGCTAAACGAGTTATAAAGGCTTACGCCATTTTGAGAAAAACGATAGCCGTCATAAAAGCGCTTAAGCTTGGCAAACGTATCTTCCAACGAAAGATTCGACTTGGCGGCCAACGCCTCAATCTCGGGGAGGAAATCCTTTTCTAGCTCGCTCCTCGCAAATCCACAAATCCCCGCAAAGGCATCATCCATGCTAATGTCCATAAGGTTGTTGATCGAGCTAAAGATGCTCACACGCGAGAAGCGCGTAACCCCCGAAAGCATCCCAAAGCGCAGGTAAGCGTCACAACCCTTAAGCACAGAAAAGAACGCCGCAAGCGCATCGCGATGACGATCAAACAACTCCGCTTTACCGCCGTAAAGCGTCTCAAGGAGTGGCTTGTCATACTCATCCACCAGCACGACCGCCTGTTGCCCCGTCTGCTGGTAAGCGGCTTGAAGGATGCGCGTCATCCGATCCCCATAAGCCTCCTCACTCCCCTTAAGGAGGGTGACATGATACTGCGCTTCAAACCGCGTAAGCATTGTGTTCGCGCGCGAATAAAGTCCCTCAGGGGTCGTGTATTGTCCTTGACTAAAATCGATGAGAAAGACTGGGTGCTTTACCCACGCCTCACGACCCTGCTGACGCGCGAGCTCTTCCTCGGCGTGCTCGAGATAAAGCCCTTGAAACAGCTCCTTCTTCCCCTCAAAATAGGCTGCGAGCGTCGAAAGGAAAAGGCTCTTCCCGAAACGGCGCGGACGGCTAAGGAAGAAATACTTCGAGTCTTTGATTAGGTTAAAGACATACTCCGTCTTGTCTACATAAAAAAAGCCATTCTTACGGAGATCTTCGAAGTCTTGCGAGCCAATAGGCAATCTTTTTTCCTGTTGCATAACTCTTTCGGTTGAGGTGGTTTGTTGGGTAAAGATACAAAAAAGGGGCGCAACACCTTCGCATAGGCGCTGCGTCCCCTCTATAAAAAGCCCAACGACTACAACTCTTGGAAGCTTTCGACCGTTGCCGTCGATTCGGTTTTCTTAATGAGCCCTTGAAGGACGTTGCCAGGACCGAGCTCCACAAAGTCAGTAAAGCCATCGGCTACCATCGCGCGCACGATCTGCGTCCAACGAACCGGCGAAGTGAGCTGCTTGATGAGGTTCGCTTTAATCTCGGCAGGGTCAGTATGGGGTCGTGCATCTACGTTCTGATAGATGGGGCACGCCGCCTTGGCAAACTGCGTTTTTTCAATCGCATCGGCGAGTTTTTGACGCGCCGGCTCCATGAGAGGACTATGAAACGCCCCGCCAACCTTGAGAGGCATCGCACGCTTTGCGCCAGCCGCCTTAAGCTGTTCACACGCCTTCTCGATTCCCTCCATGCTTCCAGAAATGACGAGCTGCCCTGGGCAGTTGTAGTTGGCGGGCACGACCACCTCGGGGATGGCGGCGCAGACCTCCTCTACCTTCGCATCGTCGAGACCGATAATCGCTGCCATCGTCGAGGGTTGCAATTCACACGCCTCTTGCATGGCTTGGGCACGCGCCGAGACAAGACGCAGCCCATCCTCAAAAGAGAGGACACCACTAGCCACAAGCGCGCTAAACTCGCCGAGTGAGTGCCCCGCTACCGCCTCAGGCTTCGCCGCATGGAAAAGACGCGCCAGCACCACCGAGTGGAGAAAAACCGCCGGCTGGGTGACCTTCGTTTGCCGTTGCGCCTCCTCTGGTCCGTTAAACATAACCTCTGTAATGTCAAAGCCGAGGATCTTGTTGGCTTGTGTAAAGAGCGCTTTCGCTTCGGAGGATTGGTCGTAGAGGGGTTTACCCATCCCAACGAACTGTGCCCCCTGTCCGGGAAAAACAAATGCTTTCATGAGCTAAAAGTTTTGTGTCTATCCTAGACAAAGTTAGTGCTTTCCCAACAATACGCCGCCCTCCTAGCGATACTCTTGCGAGAGCTTGACAGAACGCACCGAGGGAAGCGTGGCTATTTGGGTAAGGAGGTCATCGGGGGCAATAAGCTCCGAAATACGGATATGAAAGATAGCACGTGCGGGGACATCGCCGCCGAGATAGAGGTCGATCGTGCGGACACGGATCTTACACCCCGTCAAGATCTCACGCACCGTTTGCAAGGAGAGCGCCGCAGGGTCATAGACCATCTCGATGGTCTTAAAGTACTCTGTCGCAAAGAGTCTCTGCTCGAATGTTTCAAACCCCACAAGCACGATCAAGACAAACGCCGTGGCGACCACAGCAAACCAGAAAAGCCCTAACCCAATAATGATGCCGATGGCCGCCGTAACCCAGATGGTCGCCGCCGTGGTAATCCCCCGTACCGTAGCGCCGAACTTGATAATCGCCCCCGCGCCGAGGAAACCGATCCCACTCACGATCTGCGCCGCAATACGCGCCGCATCGCTTTTAAGCGCTACCCCCCGCCGTAGCCAGCGGGAGATACATCGAGGCAATCGTAACGATAGTCGAGCCAATACAGATGAGGATATGCGTACGCATCCCCGCGGGTTGACGGTGCATCTCCCGCTCGATACCAATGCATAGCCCTAAGACGACACTAAGCAAAAGTCGTAGCAAAAGGGTGAAAAAGGGCAATGACGAATCAGAAAAGATATCCATGCGTGTAGGAAATTAGAGGCGTCCGCTCGGCAAATCGTTCCAATCGCAAACGCCAGGGATGGGGTTTCCCTCTGAGGCATTGGGCGAACGAATATAGAGTAGCCGCACCAGCGTCTCAGCAAGGTCGTGAAGGTAGACCGGCGAGGCTATCTTTCGGCTCTCCAGCTTCCAACCATAAAAGACGAGCGGAATATGATTTTCATAAGAATAGTGGGCATTGCGCGCCCTTGGCGACCGGTCAGACTGGACAACCCACCCCGGCAGTAAATCAACCAACAAGTGCCCCGATCGCTTGGGGTGAAAGCCTTCGAGCGCCCTCCGCAGACGCGGATTCGCTCCCCCCGACCATTGCGCCACGTGCATCGGGTAAACCGCCGCCACCCCCGCAAAATCTTGGAGAAACTTTGCCGCCGTCTGCTCCACCTGTTGGAGGGGGAGGTGTGCCTTCTCCAACAGCGTTTCATTGAGGTAGAAAGACTGCCCTGCATACCCCACCACCAGCTCTTTCACCCCATAGAGCGCCGTGAGGTAACTAGAGAGCATATAGAGCGCCTTGTCTGGATTGAAATAGCCGGCTGGGATTCCTCCCTGCGACAACACCCACGGGCTGGGAGCAGGGGCATAAGCCGAGGTTAGCACCACGAGATACTCTTTGCGCCCAACGGTATAGTCAAGATACTCAAGAAGATTGGCGAGCTCCTAGTCAAAACGGATAAGCGCGTCGCGGAACTGCGCCGACTCTTGCCCATAGAGCTCGGCAATCCGTTCGAAAGGGGTAAAATAAACCGACAGACAATCGGGGGTATTGCCGCGCCCCACCCCGTCATACTCGACGGCGGCGATAATGAGATCTCGCAGAAGCGAGTTCCCACTGGGCGTATAGGGCAAACGCGCATAGCCGAGGGCAGGAATCGTAAGCTCGCCCCGTAGCGCCGTGTCAGGTTTTTCAGAAGAAGGTCTACGCGCGAAACGGAGCGGAGCGACGGAGGGGATATCCCACGAAGCAGCGTTATAGGTCGGCGCAAGATTTTTTTCGTTGAACTGTTGCACCCACGCAGGAAGAGCATCAGCATAATAACTCGAGGTGACCCAGTGACCACTCTTAGGTTCAAACCATAGTGCCGCATCGAGCGAACGCCCCCCCAGCAAGATGGCATCCACGGGGTCATAAGCGATGGCATAGAGGCGCGCCTTAGGGTAACGTTGTCGCCACGAGTCTGAAAGCGAAGATACTAAGAGCTGCCGTGGGGAATAACTCGCCCCCGAGGCTTGATTAGAACCAATGGTGTGTACAAAATCATCCTCGCCAAAGCGCTCAGGACGATAGGTCACGTGAGAATACCACGCATAGTCAATCACGCCGTGACGGTTGGGGTTCGCCCCCGTGGCAAGAGTCGCAAGCCCTGCCGGCGCATTGCCAAGAAGGTAAGCATAGCGCGCATCGTGACAGACGACGCCACGCGAATAAAGGCGCGGCAGCCCGTTAGGGTCAAGAGACTCCCAGTGAAGGTCGACCGCCTCACTACCGAGCGACCCCACCACCAACTGTAGGATAAGCTTGGGGGGCTTGTCAAGCCTCGGGTTGTGAGCCCAAAGTATATACGGGACAAGAAGAAAGAAAAAGAGGAACGTTGGGGCGTTTACGCGCGATATGGGTATAACACGACGTCGTTCGTCATCTGGGGTACGCGACATCCTCTTCCCCTAGACATTAAAACGGAAGTGCATGATATCGCCATCCTTGACCACATAGTCTTTTCCCTCGATGGCGAGTTTTCCCGCGTCGCGACACGCCGCCTCTGACCCGAGACGCACATAGTCGTCATACTTGATAACCTCGGCGCGGATAAAGCCCTTTTCAAAGTCCGTATGGATAATGCCAGCGGTCTGCGGCGCTTTCATCCCCGTGCGGAACGTCCACGCGCGGCTCTCGTCAGCCCCTGTCGTATAAAAAGTTTCCAACCCCAACAACGCATAAGCGGCTTTGATGAGGAGGGAGACGCCCGCCTCTTTCAAGCCCATTTCTTCGAGGAAGAGGGCTCGCTCGTCGGCACTTTCAAGCTCGGTAATCTCGGCCTCCATTTGGGCGGAAATAACCAATACTTGCGTATCGTCTGCTGCTACAGCGGCGCGCACCGCCTCGACATACGGATTGCCTTTTGCGGCAGAATTGACGTCGACGTTGCAAACGTAGAGGACAGGCTTGATGGTAAGAAACTGCCCCTCGAGGAGGTATGCGCGCTCATCGTCGTCGAGCGTCATGACTCTGAGGTTTGCCCCCCCAAGGAGGTGCTCACGAGCACGCTGGAGGAGCTCGACCTGCTGTTTAAGGGCGCGGTCAGAAGAGACGCGCGCTTGCTTTTCCATCTTTACGAGGCGCGCCTCAATGCTCTCTAGATCGCGGAGCTGTAGCTCAGTGTCGATAATCCCCATATCACGGATAGGGTCTACGCCCCCCTCGACGTGCGAGATATTCGCGTCTTCGAAGCACCGGAGCACGTGGATAATCGCCTGCGTCTCACGGATGTGGGCTAGGAACTGATTGCCCAGCCCCTCGCCCTTAGAGGCGCCACGCACTAGCCCTGCAATATCGACAATCTCGACCACTGCGGGGACGACCTTTTTGGGGTGGTCTATCGCGACCAGACGGTCGAGTCGCTCGTCAGGGACCACAGCAACCCCCACATTGGGGTCGATGGTGCAAAAGGGGAAGTTCGCCGCCTCAGCCTTAGCAGAGGAGATGCAGTTAAAAAGGGTAGACTTGCCGACGTTGGGCAGCCCCACGATACCACACTTGAGAGACATGTTGTTAGAAAAAGGTTTTTATTCGCGAACGAGAAGGACGAGCGTCGCCCCGTAACCATATTCCTTGAAAGAGGCGTCTTGATAGCGGCATACGGGGTAGTCCATCCGCAAGACGCGCTGCACCTCGCGCTGGAGCGTGCCATTCCCCACCCCGTGGATGGCGACAAGCCGCTTGATATGGGGCGTGCAGAGCGCCTCGTCCATCGCCCGCCGGAAGTGTTGAATCTGAAACTCGAGCTTCTCGCTCGGGGTCATCTTGCTCTCTTTGATGTTGGTGAGCGACTCAAAGTGGAGGTCGACAATCACCTGTTCCGCAGCGGGGACGCCCTTAGGGGGTTCTTTACGCGGCGCTTTTTCCTCGGGCTGGGTTTCAGACTTCTGTTCGACCAAGATTTCCAGCTCGTGCTCTTTAGCTTCGTCGCGAATGGCGAGGAGGAGCAACTCTTCGTCTAAGAACCTATTTTCTCGAAACGAACGGGGGCGGGTAAACTCGTTGCCGTTGATGGTTAAGTCTGCGCCAAAGGGCGTACGGAGCTCATGAGCGCCAAGGGCATAATAGAGCCCTTGAAGGTGTAGGGAAACGTAGAGGAAGAGGTCTTTAGCTTTGATGTCACAGACTCGGCGGCAGCACTGGCGCGCGATCTTCCCCCCAAAGAAGGTGATAGACTTTGCTCGTTCGAAACGCGAGAGGGTGAGAAAGAGGTCGTCGTTAGACTCGTTGATGATGTAGAGCGTATAAGGTCCCACGAGGATATCTTGTGGGTCAGCGGGGGCAAAGCCGAGGTAGAGCCCCTCGACACCGATGCGTGGGGCGTGTAGGGGGATGTGCACAGACTGACGCTCGGGGTCGGGGAGGATGGGTTCGCCGCGTTGTGCCGCGAGCGAAGCCACGACTGAGGGAGGTGTTTGAGGGGCTATGTGTTCACTCTTGTTGGCCAGCGAAACAAGCTCAGGAGGGGAATCTACCACAAGCTCGGAGGCAAGCATCGGGATCTCGAACCCGTCGGCGGTGCGTACCAACCAACGGAGCTTATCTATTTTCTTCACCACCACACCTCCGCCGACTTCGTTAAGAAAGCGGACCTTATCGCCGATTTGGATAGTCATGACCATTACCCTCATTGTCCCCAAACGTTTGGGAGTAGGCACAAAGTTAAGAAACTAGTGCGAGTCAGACTGCCCAGCACGAGCGGGAGGTCTACACAGAGGGGGACTCCCGAGCAGAGTATTCCTCCAACCGATTTATGTTTTCCTTAATTCCCCTACCCTCTCCCCGTGCTGCGTGCTTGCGCAACGCGTACTGCTAGGGAGGCCCTAGGGAGGCGCTAGGGAGGCGACCGTACGATGACCTACCTAAAAACGCGCCCAAAAGTACCTACTTTTAGACGAATTCCGTTATTCTCTTTGTCTATTCTTTTAATTATCCTCTTAAAAAGAGGATTTGGAATTCCTAAAGCTCTGATTACGTTGTCCGTGCTGGATTGCTCGCACAAGCCGCGCGCCCTTAGCGTCGAAGGGCTAGTTCCCCATCTCGGAACAGTACTTGATGCGGACGAGGCGGATGATGTCTTCGTCCACCTCAAGGTCTTTTAAGGCCTCACAGGCGGCGGCAAGATCGAGTGACTCTGCCTCGTTTTGGAAATAGTCGTAGATCTCCTCTTGGACGTCGTCATCGACCTGCTCATCAATGTAGTAACTGATGTTGAGCTTCATCCCCGAGTTGATAACAAGACTCTCAAGCTCGGTGAGCAACTCCCCCACGTCTATGTGAAGCATGGCGGTGATGTCCTCAAAGTCCATCTTTCGGTCAATGGAGCGTATGAGCGTCGTTTTCTGCTGCGAACGCGAGGGGGCGACCTTCATGACGAAGTCAGCCGGACGCTCGATCTCGTTTTCCTCGACATACTGACGGATGAGGTCTACAAACGGCTGCCCATAACGCTTGGCCTTGCTGGCACTCACGCCCGAGATGTTCTGAAGCTCCTCGAGGGTTATCGGGTAATGGATGGTCATTTCCTCAAGAGAGGTGTCTTGGAAGATGACAAAGGGTTGTACCTTATTCCGTTTAGCTTCGTCGCGCGTGAGGTTTTTCAACATTTGGAAGAGCATGGAGTCTACCCCCATACCTTCGGAGGGGATCAGGGCGTCTTCGTCTTGATCTTCTTGCTTATAGTCGTGGTCGCGCACGAAGGAGATCTGGTAAGGGTTGTCAAGGAATGCGCGCCCTTTGTCGGTAAGGTAAAGTAACCCGTATTGTTGGATATCTTTTTGTAGAAAGCCGTGTAATAGGGCTTGCCGAACAATGCTGCCGAGGAAGAACTCTGATTCGTTTTTCTGAACACCGAAGAGGGCAAGCTCCGAATGGTTATAGATGTCGCTGTCTTGGCTCTTAACCCCTCGTAGGAGCGAGATGAGATAGTCGGCATGAAAGCCCTCTCCGATCTCTAGCAGGAGGCTCAGGAGTTGCTGTAGGTAGACCTTTCCCTCAAAGTGGGGTTGGTCGGAAAGACAGTTGTCACAGTGTTCGCAATTGGGGACGTCATACTGCTCGCCGAAATATTGCAAGAGCATCTGGCGTCGACAGTTTCCCCCCTGTGCATAGTAAATTGTATCAAGGAGGAGTTGTTTGCCGATCTCCCGCTCGGGGAGCTTTTTGCTAAGGAAGAAGTGCCCGAGTCGTTGTACGTCCTTTTCGGAGTAGAAGGCAATGCAGTGTCCCTCGAGTCCGTCGCGTCCGGCGCGCCCTGTTTCTTGATAATAACCCTCGAGGCTTTTAGGCATATCGTAGTGGATAACGTAGCGGACGTCGGGTTTGTCAATCCCCATGCCAAAGGCAATCGTCGCGACAATGACGTCACACTCCTCTTGCAAGAAGGCATCTTGGTTGTAGGTGCGCGTCTTGGTGTCGAGCCCCGCGTGGTAGGGTAGGGCGCGTATCCCGTTGAGTTGCAGGATATTTGCCAGTTGCTCTACGCGGCTTCGGCTGATGCAATAGATAATGCCCGACTTGCCGGGGTTGTCTTTGATATACTTGGCGATCTGCTTGGTAGCGTCGGCTTTGGGTCGTACGGAGTAGAAGAGGTTGGGTCGGTTAAATGAGGAGCGGAAGACGACCGCCTCACTCATGCCAAGGTTTTTCTGGATGTCGTCTTGCACCTTCGGGGTCGCTGTAGCCGTAAGGGCGATGAGTGGGGCGACGCCAATCTTTTCCACGAACTCGCGTATGCGTCGATACTCGGGGCGGAAGTCGTGTCCCCACTCTGAGATACAGTGCGCCTCGTCTATGGCATAGAACGAGATTTTGGCTTGTTGGAGGAAGAGGATGTTTTCTTCCTTATTGAGTGTCTCGGGTGCGACGTAGAGGAGCTTGGTAACACCGGCGAGGACGTCGTCTTTTACGGCGGCGATCTCTTTCTTGTTGAGAGAGGAGTTGAGGAAGTGGGTAACTCGGTCGTCGCCACAGGAGGCTCGGAGGCGGTCGACCTGATTTTTCATCAGGGCGATGAGGGGCGAAACGACGATGGCGGTACCCGGAAGAATAAGGGCGGGGAGTTGGTAGCAAAGTGACTTGCCTCCTCCCGTGGGCATGAGTACAAAGGTGTCTCTTCCTTGTAATAAGTTACGTATGATAGCCTCTTGGTGACCTTTGAATTTGTCGAATCCGAACCATTTGTTGAGATGAGAGACTAGCGGCACGTCTTCGCGATACTGCATACTGGGTAACGATATGTTGTTTGCTCCTATTCTTGCTACCCAAAGATAGGCTTTTTTCCGAAACTGGGCGCGCTAGCGTACCACTAGCATACCACTAGCATACCACTCGCATACCACTCGCGGTACACCACAC
>CALHZE010000146.1 GCA_938040915.1 uncultured Bacteroidia bacterium
CGACGATGGATAACTTGATCTCTTCGCCTTTTTGTTTGCTCGTCTTCATCGAGATAACTCGCTCTTGTGCCTGCAAACGTGGCAGGACTGTAGCCGTCAAGGTCAGAAGAGGGATCCATAAGAGCAATCCCCGCGCATGTAACTTTACATTCATGTCATTAAGTAATTTATTAAAGTGATTGTTTGAATAGCTGTCGTTGAGATGGTGAGGTTGGACTCAAAGACTGTGATAGTAAAAAGAACCTAGCGGAGAAACGCTTCTCCATAAGAGTGTTTGCAAACTCTCTAAGTCTAGCATCAAGCCCCCCCTTCTTTTGCTTTAATCTACAGATATATCAAAAGGGAAAAAGGAGGAGATGAAGAGTTTCGTAAAAAATGCAGATTCAGCCTAGGTATCCCTCTGAACCCACCTCTCGAAGGATGTATAGAAAAAACACTCCTTTCTATGGAGCATACTATAGCTGATTTTTTCATACGAGTCAATACCGGAATAGATATTTATTCCTGATTTTTTGCAAAGGTAGCTATTTTAGTTCATAGGTGCAAAAATAATACAACATTGCGTGCGCTGCGGAGGGGAGAACGGTTTTTGGGGAGAATGTTTTACCTTTGGGGGGAGTATAAATATAAATAGGAAGCCTTATGAAACGCTACACTCTACTCCTTTCCCTACTCCTTACATTCGCTTTGGCAACAACGCTTTCTGCACAAAGTCTCGCGGGTATCTCTATCGAAGCAAGGAGCGTCCCCATCATTGTGTATATAGATAATACACGGGTTTGCAACCCTACCTATAGTTGCTATGTAGCTCTGCCTCGGGGTAACTATCGGGTAAGAGTAGAGGTGCCTCTGGAGCAAGTGCATGCGCGGAAGCGCGTTATATATGACCGCAATTTTTACTTCTCGGGCTATGGTACAGAGTACATTGATGCCGAGAGGTATCTTTCTTTGGATTACGGACACCCGGGCGATAGAGACGATTATGATCGCCCTCGTAGGGATTACTCATCTGTGACGAACTCCAAAGGATTCCGATTGCGCCCCCTCCCCCAGCAGACCTACAAGGCGTTGCTAGAGGAGCTGGAGGACTGCTCCTTTAAGTCGGATGTGGAAAAGGTGATGGCTCTCTATCCCGCCGATGCCGGAGTGACGGCTCAGCAATTCAAAGCCCTGTGCTCCGTTCCCAGTTTTGATAGCTCTAAGTTGGTGGTCGCTCGTGTCTTAGCTAGTCAGGTGCTTGACATAGAGAATTGTACCAAGTTGGGCGATGTGTTCTCGTTCTCATCTTCCGAGAACGAAGTACGAGACCTACTGCGCAAAGAGCTCGACTTCCGCTACGGCTATAACAAAGGATGGTAACCCATAACCGCCCTTGAAGAAAAACTTCCTAAGGGCTTGACAAAAGGGCTGACTCCTCCACGCGAGAAGCCAGCCCTTTCTATTATCCTAACCGATCAAAGCTTTTATCATACCATCGTGTCTGATACCGAAATATATATGCTAATTTCCCTCTGCAATATTGAAAAATGAGTACTTTTATATCCGTTTGAAATACAGACATATGGAAATCTATAGCAAACAACCATTAACATACACTGAGCAGGTTGATCTGTTGAGGTCGAGAGGAACGCTTATTCCCGATAAGCAACGAACGGAAAGGCATCTTGCCAATATCAGTTACTATCGTCTCAGTGCGTATATGTTACCATACAAGCAAAAGGAAAACGGAAAGATACTAGACTCTTTTCGAGAAGGTATCGCTTGGGATATGGTGTATAATTTATATGTGTTTGACCGAAAGCTGCGTCTGTTGGTTTTTGATGCTATAGAACGGTTGGAGGTTGCCATACGTACACAAATTATATACCAGCTCAGCCATAAATATGGTGCGCATTGGCAGGATCGTTCGGAAATATTTAAAGAGCCCGAGACTATTACTTTGCGTGACGGAAGGATGGTTACAAAAGATGTATATGACGATATTCAAAAACATATCGCAGAACAGCTACACAACAATAAAGCAGAGGTTTTTATACAGCATTACTCTAACAAATATGGTAATCCCACCAATCCGCCATCTTGGATGAGCGTTGAGGTTATGTATTTCAATCACCTTTCGCGTATCTGTGAC
This sequence comes from uncultured Bacteroidia bacterium, assembly GCA_938040915.1. Taxonomy (GTDB): domain Bacteria; phylum Bacteroidota; class Bacteroidia; order Bacteroidales; family CAJPTX01; genus Bacteroides_D. The sequence goes on from CALHZE010000146.1 coordinate 2,132, forward strand.
GGACTGAAATCCCGTGCTGATGTAAACGGTATCGCCTCCTATTTTGCCCTGCCACCCAAGACGTTTTGTTCATGGCTTCATACAATCAATTATGTACGCAATATATGCGCCCACCACGCAAGGCTTTGGAATAGGGATATGAACATCGTACCCGAAAAATTGGATTTTTCCAAGAGACTTGATTGGATAGATAGCCCAGACACGGTAAAAAGGAGCAAACTCTATTATTTCCTGTGTATGCTGAATTATATGTTACAAACAGCAAATCCAACCTCCGCTTTTAAACAACGATTAAAAGATCTATTGACAGAATATCAAGAAGTTGCATCCTTTAATGCAATGGGATTTCAATCGGACTGGATGAATGAAAAAATGTGGAACGATGAAAGATAATTGATAATAGTGTTGTCGGTTGGAGAAAAAACAGTACCTTTGCGGAAGCTTAGGGATTGGATAGTTTTATAATTCAGAGATAATAAGCCTCTCAGGCGAGTCGTAAGACAGCATACTTGAGGGGCGTTCTTTATTTAAGAGAAAATCTAAAAAGAAGAGAATAGAAGATGCTTAAATTAAAAAGGGAGATACTCCGAGATCGGAGTATCTCCCTTTATTCATCATAGTGTTATGGGATGTAGTTGGGTGTATCATAGGTGCCGTGGGTGGTCATCTTCTCCGCTTGATAAGATATAAGTTCGGGTGATTTGTCCGAGGGAGGAGGCTGGTTTCTCTCGACTTACAGGCTACGTTTCAAATCGTTTTCCGCTAGCAAAATAAAAAGGGATACCCAAAAGATTTTCATCTCTCAGG
>CALHZE010000147.1 GCA_938040915.1 uncultured Bacteroidia bacterium
GACTTCAAGGGTTTTTGGGCAAAGGAGATAGAAACGCCGCGGCAAATCTCGTTCCAGTCGGAGGTTTACAACGGTAAGCAGTATAACTCGGGGGTGTTGCGTCAGTATGTCCTTTATCCGCAAAAGAGTGGTGAGCTGGAGATTGAGCCCTTGAAGGCGGTGGTGCAGTATCGTGTGCGGGGTGCGCGTCAATCTTTTTTTGACGAATTTATGGGCACTTTTCAGACCGACACGCGCACGCTCACGAGTGCTCCGCGAAAGTTGAAAGTGTTGCCTTTGCCGAGTGGTGCGCCTAGTAGCTTTACGGGCGCGGTGGGTCGTTTTGATATATCAACCCAACTTGACGCCAAGGAGGTTAAGACGAATGAGGCTGTGACCTATACGCTAAAGGTTTCTGGGGCGGGGAATATGCAGCTTTTGCAGAAGCCCGAGCTTCGTCTCCCCTCGACCGTAGAGGTCTTTCCGCCTAAGATGACAGAGAACTATGGGTTACGCAATGGCGCACAGACGGGGAGTGTCTCTTATGAGTTTATCTTGATTCCGCGTGCGCCTGGCGTCCTTTCGATCCCAGCGTACGAATATTCGTATTTTGACCCACAAGCCAAGAGTTACAAGACGGTGCGTGCTGAGGGTTTTGAACTGAATGTGGTCGCGGACTCATCGCAAGTGACGCCGACGCTTGCAGGGGCAATCTCAAAGGAAGATGTGCAATATTTGGGGCAAGACATCCGTCACATTTATGTGGGTGAGGTCGTTTTGCAGCCGGTGTCGATGTCGTTTGTGGGGTCATTCGCGTGGTGGCTCGTTTTGTTGTTGATTTTGTGTGCTTTCGTGGTGCTTTGGTTTGTGTTGCGTCGTCGTCAGGCGATGTTTGCCGACCTTGCCTTGTTACGAGGCAAACGGGCGGGGAGTGTGGTGCGGCGACGTCTGCGGCGCGTGAAGGGGTATATGAATGAAGATGCCGCGCATTTTTACGAGGAGTTGGAGCGTGCGGTGTGGGGCTATTTTGCAGACAAGCTTTCGATCGAGCTCTCGGAGCTCTCTTCTGATGGGGTGCGTGGTGCGTTGGTGTCACAGGGCGTTCCGGAGGAGTTGATCGGCAATGTGCAACACATCATTTCGTCGTGTGAGTATGCGCGTTATGCGCCCTCTGCGGTGCAAGATAGTCAAGAGGCGTTGTATGCGCGTACGTTAGAAACGTTCGAATCGCTGGAACATTGGCTAAAACAGCGTGGGCAAATCAAGAAATAGGAAGTCGGGGAGGGGAGTATGAAGACGCTTGGGTATATCATCGGGCTCTTGTGTGTGAGCTTGTTATGGGGGCTTGAGGTGCGAGCTCAGGGGGCTGGTTATGCGCATTTTGCGCAAGGTAATGCATATTACGAACGCTCGCGTTTTGACAGTGCTGCTTTGGAATACGAACAGGTGTTAGCGGATTCGTTGGTCTCGCCGATGGTTTATTACAACCTCGGGAATGCTTACTTCCGTTTGCAACAATATCCGCGCGCGATCTTAAACTATGAACGCGGCTTGAAGTTAGCCCCAGGTCACGAGAACATTGTTTTTAATTTGGCGTTAGCGCGTTCGTTTACGGTTGATAAGCTGGAAACGCCGGAAGAGTTCCCTTTGTCGCGCTGGTGGGGGCGTTTCTGCTCGCTTTTGAGTGCAAGGGGTTGGGGAGTGCTGAGCTTTGTCTTTTTAGGCTTTACGTTGCTTTGTGTGTTGCTACAGCGTTTTTTTGTTTCGCGCACGATGTTCCGCAAGTTGCTTTTTTTGCCTTTTCTTGGTGCGTTCTTTTTTGTTGTGACGCTCGGGTTGAGTATTCGTGGGCAGCGTGCACGGCAGGCTCATGAGGCGGCGATCATCATGCAGTCGGTCGTTTCGGTAAAGGGTTCGCCGGATGTGGCGGGTAAAGACCTGTTTTTGTTGCACGCGGGGACGAAGGTGGTGTT
>CALHZE010000148.1 GCA_938040915.1 uncultured Bacteroidia bacterium
TCAATTTTTCGAAGGCTTGGGTACCAATCGGTAAACGTCGGGATGCGTTCATGGTCTCTAATGGGCTTGATTTGTACAAAGATAGGGAAAACAGGCATATCGCCCTCCACGCAACGTACGTCCATTAGGACACCGTTTGACGCCAACACGGGCGCGAAGAGCGAGTCCTGTAGTAACTTTGTGCGATAAGATGGCTCACCCTATAGCTTTTACCACGATGCGCACGCTCTGTCTCGCTCTATTCCTTTGCCTTCCTTTTGCCCTTTGGGCACAGAAAGAAGAGAGAGAGCCCCACCTCTTTCAGGGCGGTCTGGTTGCGGGTGGCGTCGGTGCGCAGGTCGATGGTGACACCCATTCGGGTTATCATCGTTTTGCAGGGCTCGGGGGCTTTTGGGTTGCACGTCCATTGGGGGCGAAATTCTGCGTTCGTTTCGAATTTCGCTATATTGGTAAGGGAAGCCTCGCAAACCGAGGCACAGGGGCAGAACGTCGCCAAATTTATAGTCTCTCGCTACACTACCTCGAGCTCCCCGTGCTCGTGGAATACAATGTCTGGCGAAAGTGGCACGTAGCGCTTGGCATAAGTGGCGGTTATCTTCTTGCCGCAGCCGAGAGTAACGAGTATGGCAACTTGCTCGTCGGTGGACGCAAAAGCTTCAAACCTTATGAGTGGGCGGGGCATGGGCGAGTTATGTACCCCATCAATAACCACTTTACAGCTACCCTTGGGGCATCCTATTCACTCCTTCCCATCCGCGGCAAGGTCAATATTACCTCCATTGCGCGGGCGCAATATAACAACCTCGTGACCCTGTCGATAGATTACACTTTTTAGATCCCACGATGCGCTTTGCAGAAACGCTCCTCTTGTGGTATGAGGCGCACGCACGACACCTCCCGTGGCGCGGCACGGGTAACCCCTATCACGTCTGGCTTTCAGAGGTCATCTTACAGCAAACCCGTGTCTCGCAGGGGACGTCTTACTATTTCCGTTTCCTTGAGCAATTTCCCACAATTGAGGCGCTTGCCGCTGCCCCAATCGACGAGGTGATGAAGTGTTGGCAGGGGCTCGGCTATTACACCCGCGCTCGCAACCTCCATAAGGCAGCGCAGGTGGTCGTGACCCAACATGGCGGACAGTTACCTGCAGACTATGAGGCGCTACGTACGCTCCCTGGGCTTGGTCCTTATGCAGCGGGGGCGGTCGCTTCTTTTGCTTTTAACCTACCTGTGCCGGCGATTGATGGCAACGGGTACAGGGTTCTGGCGCGTGTATTTGGTCGTTTTGAGGAAATAGCGCAGGGGGCGGGACAACGAGCTTTCCGCGAACTAGCCCTTGCCGAGATGGACACCTCGCGACCGGCAGACTTCAATCAAGCCCTCATCGACTTTGGGGCAACGCAGTGTCTCCCAGGAGTGCCAGACTGTGCGCCGTGCCCGATGCGAGCGTCTTGCTATGCTTATGCGCACGAACAACAAGGGGTTTTGCCCGTCAAGGCGCGAAAGATAGAGCTCCGTAAGCGCTATTTCCACTATGTGATTTTGCTCCACGAGGGGAAGACGTACCTCGAGTTGCGGCGTGGGCGCGATATTTGGCACTCGCTCTATCAGTTCCCTTTGATTGAGACGCCCGAGGCGTTCGACTTTGCCTCACTCCGACAGACGCGCCCGTTTGAGGCGCTTGTCGGCATGACGCCCTATACCCTGAGGAAGGAGTTTCCCGAGCGGGTGCAGAAGTTAACACACCAAGAGCTTCACCTCCGTTTCTTTGTCGTAGACTCGCCGGTGTGGCTTGCCGAGCCTTACCAGCAGGTACGGCTTATGGCGCTTCCCTCTTATCAGGTACCGATTGCGATTGCACGGGTTGTGGAGGAGCTGTTGGCGTGGGAGCAAGGGGAGTTGCGTTAGGTGTCTCAGTGTCTTGTGTGGAGCGCTGTTGATAAGATCGGCTTTGTTACATCTCGAGGAGCACGCTCTAACGACCAGAACAGGGGATAAGAGCCCGCTGGCGAGGAATAATCCTTTGACCGTGCATTGTGTACGTTTGAAAGACACAACGTTACTGCCTCAAATACCTCACTTCCTTTACCTTGTAAACTAACGTCGCATTGGGGGGGATCTGCTGCCCTTTGCCCACGAGCCCGTAGGCGAGGTGTGGCGGCACGATGGCTAGCGCCTCCTGCCCTGGCGCGACGTGGAGGAGCAGCTCCTCGAGCCCGACCGTCTGTTGCCGTTTGCCGATGATGACCTCTAGCGGATGCGCCCCATCTGCTGACTCACACGGCGTCCCGTCGAGCAACTCGGCAGAATAGACAATCCCCAACCTTACGCCATCTTTCGGTAATGTGCCCCGAGGGGTGCCCCACACCTTGTAATACATCCCGCGTCCATCGTGCATGAGCCCCGAAAGCCCTTCGCGGCGGATGTAGCCCTCGATCTGCATCTCGGTATGCGCAGCACTGAGCTGATTGGCGCGCTCGAAAAGCGCTTTTTTATCAGGGGTGCGCTCTGGCGTCGGGGGCACGTCGTTACGCGTAAGACACGAGGAAAGTAGGAGGGGGAGGAGGAAGAGGGCAATCTTTGAAAAAAAGTCTCGGTACGGACGCAATGCGAGGTGTCTGTACGGGTGTCTCCGTTGATTATCTATCGGTTGGTGGGGTGTGGGCACATCAGGTCGCGCCCCAACGGAAAACGGGGCGTTGCATTGGGGCACATTGCCAATGCAAGTGGAGAGCCTATAGGGGCGTAGCGGGCTACGCCCAGACAACCAGAGGGAAGCGGCTGTAGAGCGGGCGTACCCCGCTATGCCCAGACAAAGAATAGGGAAACGATACTCTCTTGAGTGGTTGTCCCGAGCAAGTCGCGTCGTCATTCGTATAATTTCGGTAAATCAGACGGGGCAATTATCCCCACGAGCGGCGACTGCGCGCCACCACTTGCCGTAACGAGGATGCACTGTAGGTATTTTCCCCTAGCTACCCCCTCTTGAAACATTTGCATCACGTCGGGCAAGGTATATCCTCGCGGTACAATCGCATATTCGTCTGGGGCACAGAACTCGAGGAGCACCGATACGGGTTGGGTCAGTGCGCCTTGCAAAGAGAGGTACTTTCCCGCCTCGTCACTGCCCGCAACGGCGAGCCAACGCGTAAAGCTCTTGGCGGTGATGAGCCCCACAATGCCCCTTTCGTCTAGCACGGGGCAACGCATAAAGCCATATTGCCGAAAGGCCTCGACGACGACGGATAGCGCATCGGTGGTGTGTACCGCGAAGGGGCGCTGGGTCATGAAATCGGCCACGATGGGCGGGTTGCTCAGTTGTGCGACGATCGACTCGAGGAGGGCGACTGCCTGCTCGTGCGGCTCTGCCATGTAATAGCCGTCGCGCATGGTGTGCACCATAATGTTCCGCAGGCGGGCATACTGCGTCAACTCGGCATAATAAGCCCTCACGGTCGGGTTACGGCGCGAAACCGAGTCCAAGAGGGTAATAAAGGGGGCGTGCCCGCCTCCGCCCGCGAGGTGCTGCAAAAGCTCCTCCACTTGGTTGAAAGCCGAGAGAAAACGCTCGGCGCGCGAGTGCGTATTGTCGTCCATCGCTCGAGAACATTCGTCGTTACCTTTATAACGTCCCTTGCCGTGATTTGTTAGGCGACGCCCGCGCCCCCGCTAAACCCTCGGATCCCCACGCGGTGAGGGGCGATGCCCTCAAGGGTAAAGAGGAGACCCCACGCATAGAGGTCAACGACTACGCCGCCGGTGTGGCTGAGATAAGCGGTCTGCCATGCCTGCCACGTGGGGGTGTCGCGTCGAGGCGTTAAGACTAGGCTGTAGCGCGCATGGGGGTAGTGTGTCGATAAATAAACCTCGGTAAGGCGCGTGAGCTCGCGGGTTGCGTTCTTGTGACGTCTGTCCCCCCTTCCCTTTTTTCGTAAAGAACGTTTCAAGGGCAAAAGTACCTCGCGACAAAAACCGTAGAGGAAGGGCGAGTGAACACCGTGCCCCTCGGTTGCGTGCGCGTGTAACCAAAAGGCCAATCGCCCACGTCGAGGCGCTGCTACACAAACCCCACGGGCAAAGAAGGAGTACCGCCTCGGATGAGAATGCATTAGCGACGCCCGTCTGGCATGACAGACCGCTTGTCGCTCACCCGCTCGTCTGGCGTGTGAACCTCATAGTCTTTGATCTGTGTGACCCAAGCTTCGGGTAACGCGGTTGAGCGGAGTGCCCCTCCGTCATAACCCACCATGAGCGAACGCGAGAGGGAGTAGACACATGAGCCGTCGGGGGCGCCGATGGCTTGCTCCATGACAAAGCTCTTCTCGGCAAAGGAGTCGGTGAGGGTGCGGGTGAAGATGTTCGCCTCGGAAGAGAGGAGGAGCGGTTGCAGGAAATCAACGTCTAGGTGAGCCAAGATGACCACGGTGCCGCCCCAGTCAGGGGTCGGGGTGAGCAGTCCGTCGAAATAGGCGAGTCGCCCGAGGTCAAAGAACTGCTGGTGAACGGAGTTGTTGACGTGCCCCATCCGGTCTACGTCAGAGAAACGGATCTGGAGGGGAAGGCGTGAGGGGAACGTGGCGAGGTACTCGTGAGGGTGGGCTTTGGCATAGTCGCGCGTGGGGTTTTCCTGCTGCATGGGGCGATCTGATTTAGCATATATGGGTTAAACTCCTTGGGGCAAAGGTACGCATGGGGCGGGGATTTGAGGTGTAGCGAGCGGGTGAGGCGAATTCTCCAACGAACGGTCACAGAATTGCGAGGAGGGGAAATGAACGATGCTCTTTCTGAGATTCGGTAATTTTGGCAACTCTATATCCTTGCAACGGAGCGTTATTAGCTCTCTGCCATTACCCAGAAGTGAGAGGTCTTCTTTGACAAGGATTAAACAACGTCCTGCTTTTACCATGGATCTCAAGAAACGCCCGTTTATCTCAACCTCGCCCACAGAGGCTACCCGCGAAGCACTGCAACAGATAGTCCCCGCCGCTTTTGTGGAGGTGCGGGGCGAAGATGGATCGCTTACCCATAAGCTCGACTTTGACGCCTTGCGCGAACTGCTAGGCGACGCCATCGCCGATACCTCCACCGACCAGTTCGGTTTCTATTGGGTGGGTAAGCAGGAGGCAAAGCGGGTAGCAGCCGAGCCTACGCGTAAAACCCTGCGCCCCGTCATGAGCGAGAGCGTCGATTGGGAGACCACGACGAACCTCTACATCGAGGGCGATAATCTCGAGGTACTCAAGCTCCTCCAGCGCGCCTACTTGGGCAAGGTCAAGATGATCTATATCGACCCGCCCTATAACACGGGGAGTGACTTCGTCTATCACGACAACTTTGCGATGAGCAACGAGGCGTTAGACCTTGCTGCCGGCAACCTTGACAAGGAAGGCAACCGACTCCGGAGCAATCCGAAGACTCAACAGCGCTACCACTCTGATTGGTGCTCTATGATATACAGTCGCCTCCTCGTGGCGCGCACCCTCCTTGCCCCCGACGGGGTGATCTTCATCTCGATAGACGACAACGAGGTGCACCACTTGCGCAAAATCTGCGACGAACTCTTTGGGGCGGGAAATTTCAAAAGCCAATCGATTGTGGTCAATAATCGTGGTGGGCGGGATTATGGTGGGGTCGCCTTACAGCATGATTATCTCCTCATTTATGGTAAGAGCGAGGCGGCATCCCTGAACCTAATAGAGGAACGGGAAAAGAAGTTCCAATATGCCGACGCCGAGGGCGGCTTTAATCTCATGGAGTTGCGCAATAGGAATATCAAGTTTCATGACAAAAACCGCCCTAATCTTTGCTACCCGTTTTATGTAAACCCTGCACACCCAGACAATAACGGATTGTTAGAACTCTCGTTAGAGCCGAAAGAGGGGTTCGTGGAGGTGTGGCCCGCCTGCTCGCAAGGTGTTCAGACCGTTTGGCGCTGGGGAAAGGAAGAAAAAGCGCGAGCGGCGCTAAACCGAGAGATCTTCGGGAAAGCCAATCAGAATGGGGGCTATATGATTGTGCAGAAATACCGCAAGGTAACAAAGATGCAACGTAGCGTCTGGGATGAAAAAGAGTTTGTCAACGAGCGAGGCACGGAAGTATTAAAAGAGCTACTAGGGGGCGCGCACTTTGACTATCCCAAATCTCCATACACCATAAAGCGGGTATTAGAATTAGGTTCTTCACCAGACTCCCTCGTCCTAGACTTCTTTTCCGGCTCTGCCACCACTGCCCACGCCGTGATGCAGCTCAATGCCGAGGACGGGGGGCGGCGACGCTACATCTGTGTGCAGCTCCCTGCGCCTACCCCCGAGGGGAGCGAGGCTCGCAAGGCAGGCTATACCACGATTTGTGAAATTGGCAAGGAGCGTATCCGCCGTGCGGGAGCAAAGATACGAGCTGAGTACGGCTTGCAAGCAGCGGGGCTCGATACGGGCTTCCGCGTCCTCCGTCTCGATTCGTCGAACCTTAACGACCTTTATTTCGAACCCGCGCAGTTGGAACAAAGCAGCCTCTGGACGCACAACGAGCCCATCAAGCCCGATCGCTCGGCGCTCGATCTCCTCTTCGGTAGTATGGTCGACTGGGGCGTGATGCTGAGCTATCCCCTCCGCGAGGAGAGGGTGGCAGCGAACGTGCTCCAGATTGTGAATGGGGAGGAGGAGGGGTGTGCGCTGGTGGCTTGTTTCGACAAGGCGATCGATCCTGAGGTGATTCGCCACATTGCCAAGCTGAAGCCGCTCCGCATTATTTTCCGCGAGGCGTGTTTTGCGAAAGACGCCGCCAAACTCAACGTCTACGAACAGTTCAAACAGCTCTGTGACTGGAGTGAGGACGAAGCCCATGAGCGCATTTGTGTGATATAAGGTGGAAGGGAATCATGAAGCTACAGTTTAAGCATCAAGCCTTTCAGCGTGAGGCGGCAAACACCGTGGTTGAGGTCTTTCGCGGGCAACCACACCACGCGCCATTTAGCTATCAGCACGACCCCGGACAGGGGCGTCACGCTTTGGGGCTAGGTTTTCGCAACCACGACCTCGCGCTCAGTGACGAGACACTCACAGACAACATCCGCGCTATACAACTTGCGCAAGACCTGCAGCCGGTCGATCGCGTGCGTCGTGATGAAAGCGGTATGCTCGCCTTGAGCATCGAGATGGAAACGGGGACGGGCAAAACCTACACCTACATCAAAACGA
>CALHZE010000149.1 GCA_938040915.1 uncultured Bacteroidia bacterium
GAACGGGCTCGAGGTGCTCGAGGTCGCAAGACGTCAACACCCCTCCCTCCACTTCGTGGTCATCTCTCAAAGCAAAGAGCTCGAGTACACGATGAAAGCACGCGCACTCGGCGCTTACGAGGTCATCAACCGAGAGCAACTCCCACTCCAAATCTTCTCCATCTTGATGAAGCTTATCGCCGAACAGCGCCTCCCCCTCGCACGCCGACGCATGTTCCTAGCCCTCGCACGCCTCTTCGTCGCAGGGCTTCTTGCCACCCTTATGTTCTACCTCTACTTCAATATTTATGGTGGCTGAGCCCCACGCAGACTACTTCCTCTACCGCGTCGCTAAAGACCTCTGGGCGCGATGGACACAGGCTTCTGACCTCACCACAGAGATCCTGACTTGGAAGCTTTTCTTCCCCTCCGCGCGCGCCAAACTCCATTTTATCGACTATTTACGCCGTCTCGCTGCCCACCGCGACGGCGAGCAGCGCCCACTGGTGCTCCCCGCTTGGGGCGACCTCCGTGGCGAAATGGAACGCATTGCTGGGTGGACAATCGTCGACCCTCTCCTCCTCCTCCCCGAGCTCTATCGACATTACCAAGCACTCCACCCACACCAATCCCCCCTTTCGCTCGAGGCATTTTACTACTGGGGCATGCTCCTCCTCCGCGATTTCGACCAAGTCGACAAATATGTCAACTACCCTCGCGAGCTCTTTAACACCCTTGCCGCCCACCAAGCTCTCGAGCGCGATATCGATTACCTCACCCCCGAGCAACACGAGATCCTTGCGCGCTTCTTTGCCGAGATCTCTGCCGACGCGCCGACGCCTCTTACTGCACGTTACCACCACCTCCTCTCGCTCCTTGCCCCCCTTTACGAGGCGCTTCAAGACTACATGGCACAGCACGCCGAGGGCTATGAGGGCGCTGTCTTTCGCCGCGCCGTCGAGCATCTCCGCGCCGAAAAAGGGCTCTTGTGCCCCCCCGACACTCCCATCCGCCATTTCGCATTCATCGGGTTCAACGCCCTCAATAGCCGCGAAAAAGAGTTCTTTGCGTGCGCACAAAGCGAGGTCGATACCCTCTTTTACTGGAACTATCCTCCCGCCCTCCACACCGAAGAATATCAAGACGCAGCGCACTTTGTTAAAGATAACGCCCGTCGTTTTCAGAGCGCCCTACCGGCAGAGGATGCGCCCTACGTGCGCGGCGAACGAGAGTTGATTGCCGTCCCCTCGGTCTTGGCGCAAGCCACGGCTGTGAGCGAGACCCCAAGGCGGCGCAAAATGCCGTCTTGATCTTGGCTGACGAACAGATGTTGATGCCCCTCCTCCGTGCGCTTCCTAAAGCGATTGACTACAACATCACGATGGGCTACCCACTGCGCAACACACAGGTTTATACCCTCTTAGAGTTGCTAGTGACGTGGCTCGCGCGGCGCGATGCCACAACCCATACCTCCCCCAAAAAGCCCCTTCTTGCCCTCTTCAACCACCCCTTCCTTACAGCGCTACCCTCTTATGCCGCTACGCGCGACGCGATTACCGCGAGCATAGAGGCAATCGACGAGACCGCGCTCCCCCCAGACAATAAGTTGCGGCACTGGCTCGGGCAAATCGACCGTTATGGTTTGGCACGTTTCCTCTCCCTCTTTCTCGTGCAAACCGGCCAAGAAATGGAGGCGCAGAACCTCCTCGCCGCCGAGCACAAAATCTGGCAAGAGTATCTCGTAGCGACCTACGAGCGTCTCAAGGGAATGGAACAGCTGATGCTCCGAGCCGCGATCGAGCCGACCCCACGCCTTTACCAGCAATTGCTCCCCCAGGTCTTTCGCGACGCCAAAGTCGCCTTTTTTGGCGACCCTCTCGGGGGGCTTCAAGTCATGGGCTTCTTGGAGACGCGCGCCCTTGACTTTGAGGAAGTGACTATCGTTTCTTGCAACGAGGGACACCTCCCTGCCGTAAAGGCGGCCGCTTCGTTTATCCCCGCCTCCATTGGGCAGGTCTTTGGGATGCCCACCCTCCGCGAGCGCGAGAGTATGTATGCCTATTACTTTCAGACCATTATCGCCCGTGCACGCCGCCTCAGGCTCGTCTATACACATTCGGAAGACTCCCTCGTGGGCGAACCGAGCCGCTACGTCTTGCAAGAGCGCTATGCGACCGCTCAACCCCTGCCCGTCAATGTGACCGGAGGGGGCATCCCCTCGCTCCGCAAACTCGAGCCACCGGTGGTGGCTAAAACAGGGGCAATTGCGACCGCGCTCGCCTCATTTCTCTGCACAGAGACGCCCACCTCGGGGCTCAGTCTTACGGCGCTGAGCGAATATTGCGTCTGCCCCCTGCGATTCCATTTCCGATATTTACAGCACATCGCGCCGCGCGACGAAGCCCCCTCCGTAGAGCTCTCTGCGCGCTCCTTTGGGACGCTCGTGCACCAGACCTTGCGTCTCCTCTACACCCCCTTTGTGGGAAAAAAGCTTACTGACGAATCCTTCGAAGCGATGCGCGACGCTCTCGCCACTACCCTCGAGGCGTGTTACAAGGAGGAGCGTCACATCACCCGCCCCCTCTCTGGGCTAGAGCACCTAGAGTGTGAGGTCATCCACGAGTTGCTCAACGACCTCTTGAGGGTGGATAACAACCGACACATCGACCACGTAGAGGCCCTCGAGGCAAAGGTCTTAACGGCAGTGACGCTAGCCGATGGGCGGCGCGTGGGTTTGCAAGGGACGATTGACCGCGTCGATCACACCACACTGGGGGCGATCGTGATTACCGACTATAAGACGGGGCGCTACTACGACTCTTATGTGCGTTATCGCGGCGCTGAGCGTCTTTTTGCACCACAGCCTACCGACCGCTCTTATATCTTGCAGGTCTTGCTCTACTGCTACCTGTGGCAGCAAACAAGGGCGCAGCAGGAAGAGAGGGCAGACATTATCCCCTCGCTTTGGTTTGTGAGCGAACGCCAAAATGTCGATCTCTCCCTTTACCGAGCCAAGGACGAAGGGGCATCCCGCACGACGTATGCGCCCCTTACCCCTTATGCCTCAGTGGCCGCCCCCTTTAAGAAGTGTCTACTCGAGACCCTCGAGACCCTCTTTGACTTCCAGCGTCCCTTTATCGCCACAACCGAGTTGGGGCACTGCGACACCTGTCCCTATCGCCTCTTGTGTGGGCGCGCCTAAAGAGAGACGCCCCATCTGGGCACAGAAAGAGCACGTGAAAATATTGTCCCTATCAAATTTTACTTCCTCTGCACCCCCACCTACTTTTTTATTCGAAAAATGGTACTATCTTTGGATTGTGAAAGGCTGTAAAGTAGCCATCATTATGACAGACGTACAGGAAACCGCTTTAGCACTCGAGCACTTGACTATAGAGCCCACGCTCATTACTCCAGAGGTCAATTTTAACGCAGAAACAGGCGTGCTGCTCTTGCGTGGAGTTTCCATGCCCGAAGACATGGGGCGATTTTACATGCCTCTCCTCAACTGGCTTCGCAAGTACACCGAGTCGCCCGCGGCGGTGACCGTCTTGCGTATCGAGTTTAGTTACTTTAATACCGCGACCTCAAAGGTCTTGCTTGAGCTCTTTGCCCTCCTCGAGCA